>PKTZ01000198.1:0-338 GCA_002868925.1 Desulfuromonas sp.
CACGACCGGTTCCTCAGCCACGACCGGTTCCTCAGCCACGACCGGTTCCTCAGCCACGACCGGTTCCTCAGCCACGACCGGTTCCTCAGTGACAACTGGAGCCTCAGCAACTATCATCTCTTCGGCAAGAGCCGCTACCGTTAACTCTTCAGCTAAAATTGGTTCTTCCAGAGCAACCGGCTCTTCAGCTACAACCGACTCCTCGACGACAACTGGAGCCTCAGCGACTAACATTTCTTCAGCAAGGACAGCCACTGGTTCTTCAACAGCCACTGGTTCTTCAACAGCCACTGGTTCTTCAACAGCCACTGGTTCTTCAACAGCCACTGGTTCTTCAA
>PKTZ01000198.1:351-7543 GCA_002868925.1 Desulfuromonas sp.
GTTCTTCAACAGCCACTGGTTCTTCAACAGCCACTGGTTCTTCAACAGCCACTGGTTCTTCAACAGCCACTGGTTCTTCAACAGCCACCGGTTCTTCAAAAGCCACCGGTTCTTCAAAAGCTACCGGTTCTTCCGCAACAACTGGCTTTTCATCATCAGGGATCGCTTTATCCACCAGGTAGGCAGCACCGGCAAACGGTGCGGCGACAATAGCAGCTGGAGCCAACAGAACACCTTTGCCGACCTTGGCCGCCAAACTCTCTTTCGGTTTATCGGCCGCTCCGGCAACTTCCGCCCCACCGGCCAGTCCGGCGGCTGTCGACTCACCCGAAACGTCCGCTGCCGGAGCCTTGGCAGGAGTTTTTGCAACGGTCGGCGCGCTGATCGGAGAAACAGCCTGTTTGCCGGCTTTCTCGCTATAGGTTTTTACCGACGCGATATTTTCGGTTGGGTCGAGGACGATCTCTTCCTCTGCCTGTACTGGAACCTCAAGCGCGGTCGACGCCGGCTTCGCCTTGAGCAGCTGCGGTAATGACACAACCGGAATCGAAGGCGCCGATGGCATTGAAGGCATCTCTGTACCGTCTCCGAGCGGCATCATCTGCCGTGTGACCGGCGCCGCCTCGGACGAGCGCAACCGGATAATCTCCGGAGTCAGCATCTTGATCTTGAGAACCTTGACCTTTTCCGTCTCTTCGGATTTCAGTTCTTCCGGCGGGATCGCCTTCCGTTTAACCTGACTGTAAGTACCGATCCCCTGGCATGTGGACAAACCGACCAGAATCCGATTCTCGGGGCTCAGGTCGGTCAGTCCGGCACCGTAAGCGAGGGTCAGTGTCAGGTGCGGGGAAACGAAATACTGAATACCGGCCATCCATTCACCGGTTTCATCGGTATCGAGGAGCGCTTCGCTGAATGTTTCGACTTCGGCCATCACCCGCAAACGGGTCATCGGGAAGAATTCGACTCCACCGCCGTAACCCGTAATATCTTCATAAGGCCCGAGCGGTATGGCAGCGTCAGGATTGTCTTCTTTCTGCAATATCCCGCCCCAGCCATGCAGGCCGAAGCGCTTGGTCTTGAAACTGAGCACCCCGCGCCCGAGGAAATCGGTCAAACCATCAATGTCAGGATCAAGGGAGACATTACGCCGGAACTGAGCGTCGAGTGCGAACTGGAGAGGTGAGGAGCGTTTTCCGAGAACGCGCATCTTGGTGCCGAGGACAGAATAGCCGCGGCCGCTGGCAGTCTCTTCGTCATTAAACAACAGATTGGGAAAAGAACCGTAGACTTCCCAGAAGGAACCGATGCCGAGGGTGATGGCGAACGGCATGACCGTGGCATCGTACTCGGTCGCCGGGGTTTGTCCCCAGCTCGATGAATCGCCCCACATGCCGACGCAAATATTCCCCGAATTCAGAGTTTGGGCAGTCGGCTGGACGAACAGGCCTGTACTTCCGCATGTTGTCGGAATCGACCACGCCCTCGAGGCAAAGAGGGTCAGGAAGAAGAGGCAAAGCAGAAGGTTTCGCATTGATAACATATAAGTCAATTTCCACATCTGTATAAACAGACGATTAATAGCACTAAGTACAAAGAAAATCAATTCAATCCTGTCACAAAAGAGTGCTGTAAGACTCCTTGTAGTCAACGTAGTTTTGGGCCGATTGGTGCAGGTGTGAGACCTCATCGTCCGTCAAACTTCGACGAACCTTGGCCGGAGAACCGACCACGAGGCTCCGTGAAGGGATAACTGTCCCCGGTGTCACAACCGCACCTGCGCCGATCAGGCAATCATCTCCCACTTCAACCCCGTCGAGCACAACAGAGCCCATTCCGACGAGACAACGATTTCCGATACTGCAGCCGTGCAGGGTTACGTTATGCCCCACGGTCACGTCATCACCGATTATCGTCGGATGCGTCTCATTGGTGACATGGACGACTGTTCCGTCCTGGATATTGGTCCGATCACCGATCCTGATAAAATTGACATCACCCCGGATGACAACCTGGAACCAGATGCTCGATGCGGCACCGATGACAACATCACCGATTATCGTCGCATTCGGCACAACCAATACGGAAGGATCGATCCTGGGAGTTTTTCCACCATGTGGAAGTATCAATGCTGACACGCCATATCCATCGTTGAAGTTTTCGCAATTAACCAATAGTAATTACTAACAAATATTGTGCCAACTATGAGCGGCAATCGGCATCAATTAACAATCGATCAAATTTCGTCCGAGGATCGTCCATACAAACACAAAAAACCCCGCAATAAGTGTTATTGCAGAGTTTCAAGAGAGCGTTTGGGCGGAGAAATAATAATTCGGAGAATATACAGCTGTGATTATATCACTGCATATTACATTCTGGGCACCGGCAAAAAACGGAGATGTTCGAAAAATCAGCTGTCGACCAGCTCACGCAACTCCTTGCCAACCTTGAAAAAAGGCAGCTTTTTGGGGTTGACGTTGATCACCTCGCCCGTTTTCGGATTTCTGCCCATGTAAGCCTTGTAGTCCTTGACGATAAAACTGCCAAAACCACGAATTTCGATCCGGCCGCCGTGGGTCAGGGTTTCGGACATGGAGTCGAAGATAATATTTACAATCTCCTCCGATTTTTTATAGGTGATGTTCTTCTCACTGGCCAGTGCTTCGACAAGTTCAGACTTGTTCATACGACCTCCAACGAGTAATAAAGTATGAGAGAATCAAATAAATGATTCTCTATACTTAAATATACTCGGGAGTCTTGGCTTGTCAATAAAAGGTGGGGCTGATTTTAGCGTGTGAACGATCAGATAGTGGTGAACGGCGAGAGGGTCCAGATGACCTTGGCATCGGCATCGCCGATATTGTCCCACCTGTGTGGCAAATGGGATTTAAACGAAAGGCTGTCACCGGCCTCGAGGAAATAGTCCTCGCCGGCAATATTAACCTGCAGCTTCCCCTCGATAAGGTAGATCAGCTCATCCCCCGGGTGGTACATGTTCTTCATGCCGCTTGTTCCGCCCTTTTGCACCGTGCAGTAAAAGGACATGAACTGCGGATCCCTCAAGCCCGAGGTAAAGGACTCTGTGTGCATGTTCGCTTCATCGTCGTAAACCGTCTTGTCGCGGCTGCCGGGAGAGGTAAAAACAACTTCATTGGTCGTCTTCACCTCTTCGACGAAGTAGTTGATGCTCTTATCGAACACTTCGGAGAGCTTCATCAGAATTTCGACCGACGGTATCGTCAAGCCCCGCTCAATACGGGAGATCATATTGGAAGAAACGTTGGACTTGTCGGCCAATTCCTGGATCGTCATGTCGTTTTTCAAGCGGATCGCCTTAAGTTTTTTGCCGACAATTTTCTTTATACGCATAACAACTCCTGGCGAACTTTACTGTGCGACATTCGGCGCCGGTGAGACAACCCACATCACGACCGTCTGACCATCGAATTCGTTCTGCCAACGATGCGGCAGGGACGCTTTGAACGTGATGGAGTCCCCCTCCTCAAGGAGGTATCGATTACCTTCAATGTAAAAAGCGAGCTTTCCGGAGAGGACCAGCGCGAATTCTTCCCCGGAATGAACCATCCCCCCTTCGCCGCTACTGCAGTCCTTTTCAAGGGTGTCGTAAAATACGGCGAAGTTAGGATCACGCAAACCGTGGGTCAAGCTCGTGATCTGGTGTTTGTCCTCGAAGAAGAAGATCGGCTGCCCTTCACCTTTGCGGGTGAAAATCGTCGTCGTGCCTGCAGCAGCCTCCTCGACGAAATAGTTGATGCTCATCCCGAAAGCATTTGCCAGTTTCATCAAAATCTCAACCGAAGGGATAGTCAAACCCCGTTCGATTCTCGAGATCATATTCGATGAGACCCTGGATGAGACCGCTAAATCCTGAATTGTCATGTCATTCTTCAGGCGGGTCGTCTTCAGTTTCTTGCCGATTAGTTTTTTTACCATGCCCAGATTCCATATAAAATCAAATAAAATGAAACGCTTTTTTATCATTACCACACTAATCTGTCAATAAGATATGAGACAGAAAGAACAAAAATGGTAATTTCATATATCGATAGAAACAATATCAGACCCATTGTCAACCACAACAATCCAAAAGGTTGACATAGGTTTAAATTTACCTATAATCAGCGCATTTAAGAAACAGATAAAGAGGTTAAAGTAATGACCCAAAAGCCCTTATTTAAATCAATTCTGAACGGCGAACCACTTACCGAACAGCAGGCGCTCACGATTCTCCATAGTTCCGGAGCCGACCTGACTGAAATCTTGGCCGGAGCACATCGCATCAAGGAAAAACATTTCGGCGACCGGATCGAACTTTGCTCGATTATCAATGCCAAATCGGGGCGTTGTGCCGAAAATTGCGCCTTCTGTGCACAATCGGCCCATGCCGAAACCGACGCCCCGGTCTATCCACTCAAATCGAGAGAAGAGATTCTCGCCGGTGCCCGGCAGGCGGCGGCCGAAGGGTCGCACTGTTACGGTATCGTCACCAGCGGCAGCCGCATTAATCCGGGTGAAGAGCTGGAAATCGTTCTCGCTGCCATTCGTGACATCCGCAAGGAGACCGGAATCGATCCTTCCGCCTCTCTCGGTATTCTCGACCTGGAGACAGCTGAAAAGCTCGCCGAGGCCGGCTGCGTTACTTATCACCACAACCTGGAGACGGCCCGCTCGTTCTTCCCGAACATCTGTACTACCCATGACTACGAGGACGATGTCCAGACCGTAAGAATTGCCAAGCAGGCCGGAATGAAGGTCTGCTGCGGCGGCATCTTCGGCCTCGGCGAATCTCTGGAGCAACGGATCGAACTCGCCTCGACGATTCGCGAGCTCGACGTCGACTCGGTGCCGCTCAACTTCCTCAACCCGATCAGCGGTACCCGCCTGCAGGGCGCGCGCAACCTGAGCCCGATGGACTGCCTGCGCATTATCGCGCTGTTCCGCTACATGCTTCCGGACAAGCGGATCAGTGTCTGTGGTGGACGCGAGCCGAACCTGCGTGAATTCCAGTCATGGATCGTCATCGCCGGCGCGAGCGGAACGATGGTCGGCAACTACCTGACGACCAGCGGCCGCAACCGGGAGACGGACCTGCAAATGTTCGAAGATGCGGAGGTAAAAATTGATGGCTGCTGCTGAGATGGGACAAGGACTGTTCATTACCGGGACCGATACCGGCGTCGGTAAAACCGTGGTCGGAGCGGCAATCGCTCGGATGCTGCATCTGCAAGGGATCAATGTCGGAGTCATGAAGCCGGTGGAAAGCGGCGTCACCGACACGTCCAGGCTCGGACCTGATGCACAGCTTCTGGCCTGGGCGGCCGGGTGCGACGATGACATCGACCTGGTTTCACCCTACCGACTGAAGGAAGCCCTCGCCCCCTCCGTCGCTGCCAGTCGCGAGAAGATCCGCATTATCCCCGGGGTCCTGCAGGAACGCTTCGAACAACTCCAAAAAAAGCATGATATCGTTATCGTCGAGGGGGCCGGCGGGTTGATGGCCCCGGTCACCGGCGGCATCCTGGTCGCCGATGTCGCAAGGATGTTGAACCTGCCACTGCTCGTTGTCACCCATCCCCGTCTCGGCACGGTCAACCACACCTTCCTGACGACCTTCGCCGCCGGCCAGCTGCAGCTGCCGATCGCCGGCTATCTGATCAATCGTATGCCGGCCAACCCCGACCCGGCCAGTGAAACGGCGCCGCACACCCTGGCGTCGCTTGTCTCCGCCGACCTGCTCGGCGTACTCCCGGAAGTTGTCGACAAAGAACCGGAGCAGATTGTAAAACTGATCGCTTCCGAGATTGAATCGTCCCCGGGACTCCCGCTGCTTATGACCGCTCTCGGATTGAAGGGAAAAGCTTGATAGATCAGGGCATCCCGAACCGGAGATGATTCCGGATGTCTTTTTTCAGCGAATCTGTATAATGAAGGGATGAACATTCTCGGCAGACATACGATTCTCCCCTCCTTACTTTTGGCAACCTTCTTGATGCTGCCGTTCCAGGTGTCGGCGAACAACAACGAGGGAGAAAAAGCGGACAACTTCGACATCCGCGAAGAACCGGCCCACAGGGAGACGATACTCGATCTCTTCTTCGGGTCGGCCCCTGCCCTGGCGACCGAACGTGGGATTCTGGTCATTAACGCTTTCGATGACCAGAACAACAGCGGGAGCCGCGACCCGGACGAACCGGAACTGCGCAAGGAGATCGTCTGCACCATCGACAAGATCGACTACTCGATCCCCGCCTTCATCCCCGGCCTCGACTACAACAATCATTACGAGGTCCGCTGCCGCGGCAGCAACTTCTACCCGACAATGCCGGACAAGAAAATACTGGTCGAGCATCGCGGCGACATTATAGAGCTGGATCTTCCCTGCCGCAAAATTCAGAACAACAGCGCACAAAGGAACATCAAACAGGCGATGAAATCTCCTTCTAAATCAGCACCTTAAACCTACCTTACTCATGTCTTGATCGAGGTTATCGCCGCTCAACACGCAATCTCATACCAGGAGTCGATCGTCGGGAAATAGAGCGCCCCACGCACCTCTCGCCTTTCTTCAAGATGCCGGAAAAGTTCCACGTACGTCTGAACCTGCTCGCGGTAGATATTCTCCTCTCGAACCAGGAAGCCGTCAACACTCTCACCCTTGGCCGGCGCGGTGGTCTTGTAATCGACGACCCAGCGGATACCGTCGGCAATAAATGTCCGGTCAATCGAACCATGCACCAGCTCGTTATGAACGACGCCACTGATCTCCAACTCACAAGCATGTTCTTCGTGAGGGGAAAGTAGCCATTGCCCGCGCTCGCTCTGTAGAGCGTTCTGCAGACAGGTGCGGACACGATCGACCGCATGGTCAATTTGTGACGCCACAACTCCGGCCCGGGTCAATTGGCGGCGTATTCTCTCGACACTTGACTTATCGAGCCCTTCAACGCCTTGATCAACGCCTTCCCGGGCGTACCGTTCCAACCAGCGATGCACGATTGTCCCGACCTGCCGCCCCTCCTCCGTCTTCAGGGAAAACCGTACCGGCTCCTGGCCGACCCCGGCGCCAATATCTGAGGCCGAAGCGGCGGCCTTCACCGTCGAGCGGACCGATGGGGCCAGCTCGGGCAATGACCAGTCATCAGGCAATCTCCGTACAAAGGATTTT
>PKTZ01000139.1 GCA_002868925.1 Desulfuromonas sp.
TGACGGGGCTTCGGACGGCAGTGAATATAACTACGATTCCGACCCGACTGTTGTCGATACCGATGGTGACGGCATGTGGGACGGTTATGAGATTAACTATTTCAATATCAACCCGACCTATGCCAACGATGCGAATATTGACTACGATGACGACGGCCTGACCAACCTCGAGGAATTCGAGCTGGCGGCAAATGTCGATTTGTGGGGCCTGAACGCAGACCTAGCGGAATGGTCAACCCAGTCGACTTCTCCAACATCGATTGATACCGACGGTGATACCATGCCGGACGGTTACGAGGTCGGCTATATCATTCCGACCGATATCGGTGCGACCGGTCTCAACCCGCGAAGCTACGAACTTTATAATGATAATGATCTGGATGGCTTCGATAATGAGACCGAATATAATGCCGGGACCGATCCGACCGATCCGGCCAGTACTCCTGTAGTTGAGCCCCCGGAAACACCGGAAGCACTGACCCTGATCCTGACCCCGGACACCGACAGGGGCACCTTCAAGCCGACCAACTGCGGCGGGCAGGCTGTTCCCGTCCTACTCGATTCCGACCCTGGATTCACCGTCGATACCACCGCCTATTATGACGGCGGCAAGGTCTGGGTCAACCTCTATTACGACAAAAATGGCAACTGCGCCATCGATGCCGACGAATGGGCTATCGGTCGGGCGACGCCTGATCGCCTGGTCGATGGCGGTTTCGGCGAGCGCTTCCTCTTTACCGACGACCAGGATCAGACCGTCGACAACAATATTTCGACTCACCTCAATCTCGATAACGGCTTTATGCAGGGACAGCTACCTATAGACCCGGCCGGTGGCAACTACATTGTTGAAGTCGAAAATTCCGAGGGGGATACCCTGACCCAGTCGTTTGTGGTTCACATTGATCCGGGTGCAACGACCTGGATGATCAGTGGCACCGTTCGGACCGAGGATACGCTTACTCTCGTTCCGTCTGCGCTGGTTTACATCATGGATGAGAACGAGAATATCCTTGGCGTCGGTTTTACCAAGTCCAACTTCCCCGTTGGTTCATTCGATATCCGAATCAGGAATCAGGGAGGCCCGATCAACGCCATGATCGGCACCTTCTACGGCGGAACCGCATACGATACCCTCGATCTTGACCCGACTCCGACAGTCCTTTCGGGCAGCACCTCCGGTATTAATCTTACCGTCGGAGAAGCTGATCCCTTCACGGGCATCGATATGATCATGTATGATCAAGGGCTTTTAGGTGGGCTTGAGCCGTACGATTCCAACAATCTTGTGACTTTTTCGTATGACAAGTATCGAAAAGAAGTCAGGCTTGATCTTCCGGCCACTACTTTTGTACCTCTCAAAGCCGGTGATTGGCATATTGATGTCGATACTCCGGACGGTTATGTTGGCAGCCTGGTATATGACCCGGGCGGCCCATATCATCAGTTGGCTGAACAGTGGGTGACGGTGCCTTTTGGTTCAACTGTTTCTCCGGATCAGGATCATATGCACGCTCAGATTCTGTATAAAGTCAACCTTGAAACCGAGCATGCTGAAGCTGTTGCCGGTGTGGGTGTTCACGCTCAGCGGGATGGGAACTATCCGGAAGGTACCCCCGCGCCATTGTTCGAGTTCGAACTCGATGAGATCACAAACTGGAACGGTGTTGCCGCCCTCGAAATGGTCTACGGCACCTGGTTCCTCGATTTCTACACCGATTTCGATAACCGATCTCTCGGTTATGTTGGCGGCGCGCCAACTGAATTGATCTTCCCGAATGCCGAGCTGACTGATATCACCGAAGACGGTTCGAGCAGTGTGACCGCCTATTACGTTGACGGCTACATCGTCGGCACGATTTACGATTCCGGTGGCATCAATCCTGTCGGCAGCGGTTATCCGGTTCGACTTACCTCGAGTACGACTTTCAACGGTGAGTCGAATGATCCGCTCTCGGAATCTTTCGAATTCAACACGGAAACCGATGACAGCGGTCAGTTCAGCTTCCCGGTCATCAACGGTGACTGGCTCCTCGAGGCCTGGAGTCCCGACAACCTGTATAAAATTACGCCGGTTGTAATTAATGTTGACACTGATGGTGACGAGGTGGTCGAAAGCCCGGAAAACGAAGCTAGATATAATGAGATTATTACAGTTGATCAGGCTGATACGACGCTCGTAGCGGTTATTGTTGAGTACGATCTGCCGACCGGTACAGTCGTCATTAATAACTACGCTACCGTGATCAATGATTATGATGTGACGCTCACCTTGACCTGTGATGATGGTGTCGGCGGTTCCGGTTGTTATGCGATGCGCCTCTCCAATGATTTAGGGAGTACGTACAGCGATTGGATACCGTTTACTTCAACTTATTCCTGGACCCTCGAAGAGTATTATGGAAACCCGTATTCATATGTCCGGGTTCAATTCCAGGATAACTACGGCAATGTGTCGGACCCGGGTTTATATTATATCGACTATGTCGACTTGGATTTTGATCCCCCAGTTATTACTCTGGAAGGCGATGACCCGATCTATCTCAATGTGAACTCGGCCTACGTTGATGATGGTGCGACGGCTTGGGATGACTTCAGTGGTACTTTGACTGGTAGTATCGTTTATGGCGGAACCGTCGATGAAACAACGGTAGGGACTTACCTCCTGACCTACGACGTAACCGATCCCGCTGGCAATTCTGCAACGCAGGTAACGCGTACCGTTTACGTTGTTGATACCACCGGTCCGGTGATCAGCCTGCTCGGCGATAACCCGGTTGCTGTTCAGTACAACAGTGTTTACAACGACGCCGGTGCGACGGCGACCGATAACTTCGACCTGTCGTTGCCGGCAGTATCGATTGACGATACCGATGTCGATACATCGACGTTGGGTCGGTACTATGTCTATTTCAGTGTCACCGATTCCGAAGGCAATGTTGGTACTGCCATCCGTACGGTGAACGTGGTCGATACGACGGTTCCGGAGATTACCCTGTTGGGGAGTACGCCAGTCACCCACGAAGTCAACACCCCTTACAGCGATGCCGGTGCAACGGCCAGCGATAATTACGACGGTGACCTGACCAGCGAACTGATCATCGGCGGCCTGCCGCTGAACGCCGGAACGACCGGCACCAAGTACGTAACCTACGATGTAACAGACAGCAACGGCAACGCAGCTGTCCAGGTGCAGCGTGAAGTGAACGTGGTCGATACGACCGCCCCGGTGATCACCCTTATTGGTGATAGCCCGGTCGATGCGGAAGCGGGCGTGATTTATAACGATGCCGGCGCGACCGCTTGGGATAATTACGATGGTGATATCAGTGGAAGCATCGTACCCAGTGGCACAGTCAACTACAATTCGATCGGCAGTTATGTCCTGACCTACAACGTTAGCGACGCCGCGACCAACGCCGCAACCCCGGTGACCCGTACGGTCAACGTGGTCGATACCATCGCTCCAGTGATCACGCTTAACGGCAGCGATCCTGTTGAGATTCAAGTCGGTGATGCCTACACCGATGCCGGAGCGAACGCAAGTGATAGCTTTAACCTCGCTCTGCCGTTGGTGTCGGTTGATGACAGTGCGGTGAACACTGCTGTTGTTGGCAGCTACACCGTGACCTACAGCGTCAGTGATGGGTATAACATTGCGTATGCAACCCGTACGGTCAACGTGGTCGATAGCGAGATTCCGGTCATCTCCCTTTCCGGGAGTGCGACCCTCGATCACGAAGTCAACACCCCGTACAGCGATGCCGGAGCAACGGCAAGCGATAACTACGACGGCGATCTGACCGGTGAACTGGTCATCGGCGGTCTGCCGCTGAATGCCGGCACGACCGGTACCAAGTACGTAACCTACGATGTGACCGACAGCAACGGCAATGCCGCTGTCCAGGTCCAGCGTGAAGTGAACGTGGTCGATACGACCGCTCCAGTGATCACCCTTATTGGTGATGATCCGACCGATGCCGAAGCGGGTGTTGTTTACGACGATGCCGGCGCAACGGCATGGGATAACTACGATGGCGACCTGACCGGCAGCATCGGTATCAGCGGTAGCGTCAATTACAATTCGATCGGCAGTTACCTGTTGACCTACGACGTCAGCGACGCTGCGACCAACGCCGCGACCTCGGTCACCCGGACAGTGAACGTGGTTGATACCATTGCCCCGGTAATTATCCTTGATGGCAACAATCCTGAGACGGTCCAGGTCGGTGATACCTACAGCGATGCCGGCGCAACGGCAGACGACAGCTTTGTTGGTGACCTGGCCGGTTCGATCAATACCAGCGGTTTGCCGATCAATACCAACGTGGTTGGCAGCTACACTGTGACCTACAGTGTCAGCGACGGCTACAACGTCACCTACGCCACCCGTACTGTCAACGTGGTCGACGGCGAGATCCCGGTGATTACGCTCGCCGGCAGTGCGATCCTGGATCACGAAGTCAACACCCCGTACAGTGATGCCGGAGCAATGGCGAGCGATAACTACGACGGCGATCTGACCAATGAATTGATCGTAAGCGGTCTGCCGCTGAACGCCGGAACGCTCGGAGAGAAGTCTGTCACCTACAACGTCACCGACAGTAACGGTAACGCGGCTGTTCCGGTTACCCGGACGGTCAACGTAGTCGATACGACCGCCCCGGTGATCACCCTTATTGGTGATAGCCCGGTCGATGCGGAAGCAGGCGTGATTTATAACGATGCCGGCGCGACCGCCCTGGATAACTACGACGGAGACTTGACCGGTGCCATCAATGTCAGCGGGTCGGTCAACTACAATTCGATCGGCAGCTACTTGCTGACCTATAACGTCAGTGACGCCGCAAACAACGCCGCGGCCCAGGTCACCCGTACGGTGAACGTAGTTGATACCATTGCCCCTGTGATTACACTGGGCGCTGTTGATCCGGTTAGTGTTCCGGTTGGCGGTACTTACACCGAAGCTGGTGCAACAGCAATTGACAGTTTCGAAGGTTCACTGACTGTTTCGGTTGATAACAGTACTGTTAATACGGCTGTTGTCGGTAATTATCTCGTAACTTACAGTGCTAGCGACTCAAGTGGTAACGAAACAATTGAAACCTTGACGGTACATGTTGTTGACGGCGAGATTCCGGTCATCAGTCTTTCCGGTAGTGCCACCCTGGATCATGAAGTCAACACCACGTACAGTGATGACGGTGCAACTGCATGGGATGATTACGACGGTGACCTGACCAGTGAAATCGTTATCGGTGGCCTGCCTGTTAATACCGGCCTGGTCGATTCTTATGAAGTGACCTACGACGTGACTGACAGCAATGGCAACGAAGCTGTCCAGGTCACCCGAACGGTTAATGTAGTCGATACGACCGCTCCGGTGATCACCCTTGTCGGTGACGATCCGACCGACGCCGAAGCGGGTGTTGTTTATAACGATGCCGGCGCCACCGCACTGGATAACTATGATGGCGACCTGACCGGCAGTATCGGCGTTAGCGGTAGTGTCAACTACAACTCGATCGGCAGTTACCTGTTGACCTACGACGTCAGCGACGCTGCGACCAACGCCGCGACTCCGGTGACCCGTACGGTGAATGTGGTCGATACCATCGCTCCGTTGATTACGATTACAGGCAACAATCCAGAAACAGTCCAGGTCGGAGATAGCTACAGTGATGCTGGCGCAACGGCAGATGACAGCTTTGCCGGAGACCTGACCGGTGCGATCAACACCAGCGGGGACTCGATCAATACCAACGTTGTTGGCAGCTACACCGTGACCTACAGCGTCAGTGACGGCTACAACGTCACGTATGCGACCCGTACCGTGAACGTGGTTGACGGCGATATCCCGGTCATCACCCTTGCCGGGAGTGCCATCCTTGACCACGAAGTCAACACCCCGTACAGCGACGCAGGAGCCACGGCCAGCGATAACTACGACGGTGATCTGACCAGCGAACTGATCATCGGCGGCCTGCCGCTGAATGCCGGTACGACCGGCACTAAGTACGTAACCTACGATGTCACCGACAGTAACGGCAATGCCGCTGTTCAAGTGCAGCGTCAGGTAAACGTGGTCGATACGACCGCTCCGGTGATCACCCTTGTCGGTGACGATCCGGTCGATGCGGAAGCGGGTGTTGTTTATAATGATGCCGGCGCCACCGCACTGGATAATTACGATGGCGATCTGACCGGCAGCATCAGCGTTAGCGGTAGCGTCAACTACAACTCGATCGGCAGTTATCTGTTGACTTACGACGTCAGCGATAATGCCACCAATGCCGCGGCCCAGGTCACCCGCACGGTGAACGTGGTCGATACGATTGCGCCGGTAATTATCCTTGTTGGTAATGATGTTGAGACGGTTCAGGTTGGTGATGCTTACAGCGATGCCGGAGCGACGGCGGGCGATAGCTTTGTCGGTGACCTGACCGGTTCGATCAATACCAGCGGTCTGCCGGTTAATACCAACGTGGTCGGCAGCTACACCGTGACCTACAGTGTCAGCGACGGCTACAATGTGACCTACGCGACCCGTACTGTCAACGTGGTCGACGGCGATATCCCGGTGATTACGCTCGAGGGTAGTGCCACCCAGGATCACGAAGTCAACACCCCGTACAGCGATGCCGGAGCAACGGCAAGCGATAACTACGACGGTGACCTGACCAGTGAACTGGTCATCGGCGGTCTGCCGCTGAATGCCGGCACGACCGGTACCAGGTACGTAACCTACGATGTGACCGACAGCAACGGCAACGCAGCTGTCCAGGTCACCCGAACGGTGAACGTAGTCGATACGACCGCCCCGGTGATTACCCTTGTCGGTGACGATCCGACCGACGCCGAAGCGGGTGTGGTTTATGTTGATGCCGGCGCGACGGCACTGGATAATTACGATGGTGATATCAGCTACAACATCACAACTCTGGGTAGTGTCAATTACAATTCGATCGGCAGTTACCTGCTGACCTACAACGTCAGTGACGATGCGACCAACGCCGCGACTCCGGTCACCCGTACGGTGAATGTGGTCGATACCATCGCTCCGGTGATTACGGTTACAGGCAACAATCCGGAGACGGTCCAGGTCGGTGATGCCTACACCGATGCCGGCGCAACGGCAGAAGACAGCTTTGCCGGTGACCTGACCGGTGCCATTACGACTACCGGTGAAGTTCTTTACAACACGGTCGGTAGCTACATCCTGACCTACAGCGTTAGTGATGGTTACAACGAAGCGACGGCAACCCGTACGATCAACGTGGTCGATAGTGACATCCCGGTCATTACCTTGAATGGTGATGCTGTTGTCGATGTCGAAGTTTTCAGCGGGCCATATTATGACGCCGGTGCCTCTGCGACGGATAACAGTGACGGTAATCTGACCAGTGAGTTGGTGATTGTAGGTCTTCCGGTAGATACAAATATTATCGGTAATAATGTCATTACCTATGATGTGACCGACAGTTCAGGAAACCCGGCGGTTCAGGTGACACGGACGGTGAATGTTAATGATTACACTGCTCCTGTGATCAGTCTCATAGGTGAGGATTCTGTAGATGTTGAAGTGTTTAGCGGAGAATATGTCGATGCCGGTGCGACAGCCACGGATAATTATGATTCATCTCTGCCTCCGGTTACGATCGATACCGGTGCCGTGGACACCTCAGTTCTGGGTGAATATACCGTTTATTTCAGTGTCTCCGATGTAAGTGGAAATGTTGGGACATTGACTCGGACGGTCAATGTCATTGATACCGTATCTCCGGTGATCAGCCTGATCGGTGAAAATCCCCTGACTTACGAGGCGGGTGGAACCTTTGATCATTTTGCGACCGTTTTGGCGAATGATAATTACGACGGCGATATCACCCTCTCCGTAATAGTCGGAGGTGATTCCATCCCTGTCCCGGCCACGGTTGGTGTTTACAACGTAACTTATGATGTTTTCGATAACAGCGGGAATGCCGCTGCCCAGGTGGGTCGACAGGTAAATGTTGTGGATACCACAGATCCGGTGGTCAGCCCGATTGGTGATGACCCTGCTTACCATGAAATATACCTTGAGTATGTTGATGCCGGTGCAGATGCAGCCGACAATAATGATACCGTGTTGCCGCCTGTTTCGATTGATATCAGCGGGGTCAACATTAATCTGTTCGGTTCCTATACGGTAAACTTCAGTGTGACTGACGCCAACGGAAACACTGGCACGGCAACCCGAGAGGTCATTGTTCAGGATACGACGCCACCTGTTATCAGTCTGCAAGGGGATAACCCGACATATTTGGAGGTATTCTCAAGTTACACTGATTCCGGCGCATCCGCATCTGACAACTACGATCTGTCATTGCCGGAAGTGGCTATTGATGATTCAGAGGTTGATACCTCCAAAGTCGGAAGCTATACCGTATTTTTCACTGTGACTGATTCGAATGGGAATACCGGTACGGAAACCCGCACGGTAGAAGTTATTGATTCGGTAGCGCCGGTTATTACCCTGACTGGAGTTGACCCTGTAACATTTGAAGCCGGAAGTACTTTTGATGTTTATTCGGATATCGAGGTGTCGGACAACTATGACACAGATCTGATTGATTCCTTGATTGTCGGTGGGGATATAATCCCCGATCCGGCGACCGTCGGAAGTTATGACCTGACCTATAATGTAGCTGACAACAGTGGAAATGATGCTGTGCAGATTACAAGAACGGTCAATGTCGTTGATACGACTCCTCCTGTCATCACGTTGATCGGCAGTAACCCTCAAACGGTATTGCTTAACACCGGTTATGTTGAGTTGGGGGCCACGGTCAACGACAATAACGATGCGGATCTGAGCGCCAGCCTTGTGATAGATGCAACAGCAGTCGATGCAACGACAATGGGTTCCTATTCGGTATATTATAATGTAACCGATGGGGCCGGAAATGTTGCAACCCAGGTTGTGAGAACGGTTACGGTATCGACGCTCTCGATGGTCTCGCCCATCGGTGGTGAGATTTACGAGTCCGGATCGACCTATACTGTCGAATGGACAGCTCATCCTGGCGCCGTGCGCTATAACCTGCATTATTTTGATGCTGATGGTACTCCTATCAAGATCGCCGGAGTCGGCAACGTGACCAGTTACAGTTGGAATATCCCGCTCGACGTGGTCGCTGAAAGCGGTAAGATGTTCCGCGTTACCGCTTTTGATGGTGCCGACTTCAAACTCGGCGAAGCGTGGTCGAATAATTCGTTTACAATCGTTCCGAAACCGTTCTCCGTCATTACTCCTAACGGCGGTGAAATCTGGACGATCGGTGGTGTCTACACGATTCAGTGGGCTCCGCACCAGGACGCAGTGAGGTATCGCCTGCATTATTTCGATGCCGATAATACACCACACACCGTCGGAAACGTTGGTGCTGTTTCCAGCCTGAGTTGGAAGGTCCCGGCTGATGCAGTGCCGGAATCGGGTAAGACTTTCCGCGTGTCTGCTTTCGATGCTTCCGACGCCAAGGTTGGGGAAGTCTGGTCCGAGGGCACCTTCACCTTTGAACCCGACCCGTATGTAATGATTGCTCCGGTCCCCGGAGCAACCTGGAACCTCGGTGTCGAGTACACAATCCAGTGGGGTGCCCACCCGGATGCGACGCGTTACAATATTCACTATTTTGATGCCGATGGTACACCGCATGTTGTTCAGAAGGCCGTTACCGCGACCAGCTACAACTGGACGGTGCCTTACGGGACGTCGGTAGAGGATGGAAAGATGTTGCGAATCACAGCATTTAATGCAGTTAATGCCAAGCTTGGAGAGGCGTGGCTCGACGGAACCTTTAATGTCGGCCCGGCGTTTGCGATGACCACTCCGTCGGGTGGGGAAGTCTGGAGTGTTGGCAATCCCTACACCGTGGAGTGGTCGATCCATCCGCTCGCAGTTCGCTATAATCTCCACTACTTTGACGCCGACAATACTCCGCATACGGTGGCCGTCCTCGGTGACGTTACCAGCTATGACTGGACGATCCCGGCCGGAGCTTCCATCGAGAGTGGCAAGAGGTTGAGGGTGACCGCCTTCGACGGTTCAGACGTCAAGGTGGGCGAGGCCTGGTCAGAAGGAACATTCAGTGTAGTTCCTTAATAAGGAAGTGATGATTCATTTCGAAGAGCCCCATCTTTCAGGTGGGGCTCTTCTGGTTTTTTGTGTGGATACAATATATTATGGTGACATTATTAGTCGCTTATTTATGATTGAGTCTGTTTTTTTTAGCGTTTTATAGATTTAACTTGGTTTGTCGATATGCTGAAATTCATCTCAAATAAACACCTCAAGGAGGTCTTCAGAGGTTCAGTCCTGGCCTTTATCCTGAAGGCATTCGGGGCTGTATTGGCGTTTGCTTTCAATATATTCTTGGCAAATATTCTGGGTGTCGAAGGGACCGGTCAGTATTTTTTGATCATTTCAATATTGACCATCGTGGCGGTATTTGGAAAATTCGGGCTCGACAATTCTCTTCTGTTCTACGTGTCAAAATTCAGAAGTTTACAAGAATGGGGAAGTATCAAGCCTATGGTCAAGCGGTGTTACATTTATGCCGTAATGTTCTCACTGTTCTTGATGGGTTTGCTATATTCTGGTTCAAGTTGGTTGTCAGTGCAGGTTTTTAACAAACCTGAAATTTCAGGTCTTCTTAAATTCGGTGCAATATTGGTTCTCCCTCTTGTTTTAAATGGATTGGGGATCGAACATCTAAAAGCTCACAAGAAATTTGTATATTCGCAATTCCTTCAAGTCGTCAGTATCCCTCTGATTTCTATCGTGTTGATTTATTTCCTTGCTAACAATTGGAAAGTTAATGGTGCTCTTATTGTATTTGGAATAGCTGTTACATTCAGTGCATGTCTCGGTGGAGTCATTGGCAACAATGAAACGCGATTATGGAAAGGGCTCGCTGAATCCCCTTTTAAGGGGAATATTCTGAAATCGTCAGTACCTTTTTTTTGGCTTTCGGTGATGAATCTTACGACAAATTGGTCAGGAACGATATTTCTTGGAGTTTGGGCTTCGAGTTCGGATGTCGGGATTTTCAGTGTTGCGAATAAGACGGCCATGTTGCTCGGTTTCATTATCAATTCTGTAAATATAGTCGTTGCCCCGAAATTTTCAGAACTTTACTACACCGGGGAGAAGCAAGCCTTGAGTTACGTCGCGAAGAAGTCGGCACGAATGATGATGCTCATTGCCGCCCCAATCGTCCTGATATTTATTCTGTTTCCTGATATGATATTGAATCTTTATGGAGATGGTTTTTCGGATGGGGCTTTTTGTCTTCAGGTCTTGGCGATCGGCCAGTTTGTTAATGTTTCAGCAGGTTCCGTAGGTTATTTGTTGTTGATGACCGACAACAAGGTCGTTGCAAGCAAGAATGCTACGGTCTGCTTTTTTGTTAATATTGGATTGTTCCTGGCCCTGGTCCCATACTATGGATTGAAAGGAGCGGCTCTTGCGGCAACGCTGTCTTTGGTTGTCAAGAATGTTTTATTGGTTGGCTTGGTCAAGAAACATTTGGGAATAAATTTTTTGGGTAGAGACTTAGCCTGACTGAGAGAAAGATGTTAATACATATTGGTTATCATAAAACAGGTTCAACCTGGTTGCAGAATGAGTTTTTCGCGAAATGCTCGTCACTGTTGTCGATCTTTGATCAAGATCAGGTTTTTCATAACATAGTTTCACCGAACTGTCTTGATTTTGATCCCGAACGAGTGGGCAGTTTATTGAATGAGTTGAGTCAACCTTTGGTGTCGGAAGGTACCGTTCCGGTTCTTTCCTCCGAGAGGTTGTGTGGCTCTCCCTTTGCTGGTGGCCGCGACAGCTTTGTTCTTGCAAAAAGGCTTCATTCGATTGCACCCCAGGCGAAAATCTTAATCGTGATACGTGAACAGAAAAGGGCACTAATCTCTACTTATAAGCAGTTTGTTCAGGGCGGGGGGGTTGGTTCATGCAAGCAGTTTTTCTCTCCGCCGCGATCAGATCGTTTCAATTGGTTCGATCCACTTCATTTCAGGTATGATCGGCTGGTCGGGAGATATCATGAACTTTTCGGTGAAGAAAATGTATTGGTTTTGCCTTATGAGGAGTTCGCAAAAGACAATACTGCATTTTGTCAAAGAATACTTACGTATTCCGGCATGAATCGGGACTGGACTTCTGAGAATAGGACCTCATCGGTACACAGGAGTTTGTCTGCTTTCAGTATTAGTCTTCTTCGTCATTTCAACAGATTCAGTCTTACTTCCTCATACCCTTGGCCATCAATAAATTTGTCGCCACTCAGAAGATTTGAATTGGCTGTTTTAAGAAGGACCGATAAGTTTTTACCCGCTTCTTATTTCGAAAAAAATTTAACGGAATATGTGTCTGAAAATTTCAATGGATTTTTTACTGATTCAAACATCAACTTAGCAAAGATGACCGGTTTGAATATGAAATCGTATGGTTATGAGTGATCTGCGTTCCTGTTTGCCAAGTTTTTTTGTTGTCGGCACTCAAAAAGCCGGTACGACAACGCTCTACAATATGCTTTTGTCGACCGGTAAAGTATCCTTACCTGTTACCAAAGAAACCCATTTTTTCAATGATGTGAGCCGTTACGAAAAAGGTGTTGAATGGTATCTGCAGCAATTTTCAAAAGATGACAAGGGGATGGTTGTTGGTGAAATAGATCCCGACTACATGTTTTTCCAGGAATCCGCATTAAGAATAAAAAAAACCATCAATATACCGAGGTTTGTTTTTATTTTACGTGAACCTGTAATGCGCGCGTATTCACATTACCTTATGAGTTGCCGCAGAGGTTATGAATGTCTAAGTTTCAAAGAAGCACTTGAGGTTGAAGACAGCCGATTATCTGTCCAAGATAATATGTTTCCATTAAAACATCACAGTTACATTGCCCGCGGACTATATTCTGAACAGATAAGGAGCTTCAGAAAAGTATTTCCTGGCTCTTCGATGTTATTCATTAAATTTGACGACCTGTTCGACCCGGAAACCAAATTTAAGACTTTTATTGAAATTTGTGATTTTATCGGCGCTCGGGATGTGATGGAAGTTGACCTTGATGTGCAGTCAAACAGGTCTTCTGAACCGAGATCAATACTGGTTCGAAAGTTGCTCTACGGGGAATCGTTGCTGAAAAAAATAGTAGGTAAACTACTGTTTTCTCGTTTCGTGAGAATAAAGGTTTTCCGGCTGATCGAAAATATGAATCTTAGAACAACAGCGAAAGATGAGTCCGGGAAGGTAATTTCGGAAGTTCCCGTCGAGATACGACAGAAGATTAAGCATGATTTGAATGAGGTTGAGTCGTTGACCTCGCTCGACTTGAGTTCCTGGAAAGAATTGCTTGATAATAAGTTATGAATGAATCAATAAAGAGGCAAGTATCTCTCCTCAGGCGGTTCAGCCTTAATTTTGTAAAAGGAATTGGCGTAAGTCCGTTGTTGGGGCGCTTTGTCGGGCCCCGGATATTGATGAACAGTATCCCAAAGTCGGGGACGAACCTGCTTGAACAAACCCTGATTCACTTCCCTTTGCTGCACAGGGGAGGGGTGCGGACCCTGAGAAGTTGGAATGAGCCGACCCGGGAGATGCTTGAAAGGGTTAACAGGATAGGGAAAGGTGAATTCCTGACGGCGCACTTGCCTGCTCATAAAGAGTTGATGTCTGTTTTGTCGAAAACGGATGTCAAGGTTATCTTGATGATCAGGGATCCGCGCGATATCGTTGTGTCAAATTTTAATTACGTATTAAAAGTTGATAAAACCCATCCTACGTATGAATATCTGCACTCTTTACCTGATGATAAATCGAGATTGATGGCAACGATATGCGGTGTTGATGGTTTGATTACTCCTATCGCAGAGGCCTTGAAACTTTACGAACCCTGGCTTCGTTTTGAAAATACTCATGTGGTCAGGTTTGAGGATTTGATAGGCGAACAGGGTGGCGGGAGTCTCCAGGGTCAATTAAAGACGGTCAGTGATCTGGCTTCATTTCTGGAAGTCCAGTTGTCTGAACAGAAGTTGCAGCATATTTGTTCTAAAATTTATAATTCGAGGTCAATTACTTTCAGAAAAGCACAGATAGGGGGATGGAAAGACGTTTTTTGCAGGGAACACCTTGCGGCGTATAGCCGGTCCGTAGATGGACTCGCATCATTGTACGGATATTGAAGAGGATATTGAGGTAAACTTCCGTGAAATTACCGAACTTTATTGTCATAGGGGCGCCGAAGTCAGGAACGACGTCGCTTTTTTATTACCTTAAACAGCATCCGGATATCTATCTGCCTGCCCGAAAAGAGCTTCATTACTTTTCTTATGATTTCATAAGGCTTAATTGCAAAGGTCCCGGTGATGAATATGTGTTGTCGGCTCTTTGCAGTAACTGGGAGGAATACCGGTCTCATTATGTTTCGGCAAAAAAACAACACGCTGTTGGAGACGTTTCACCATCATATCTCTATTACTCCGTTCACGATGAAATTAAAAGAAAGTTGGGAGCAGTTAAAATTATTGTAATGCTTCGTAACCCAATTGAAAAAGCGTATTCTCAATATATGCACATGGTCCGCGATCAGCTTGAAACACAGAGTTTTTATGATGCACTTATGGCCGAAAAAGAGAGGAAGGTTGCAGGTTGGCGAGATTTTTGGCTTTACGCTGAAAGTTCATTATATACTGAAAAGTTGAAAGGCTATATAGATGAATTTGGTGAGGATTCTGTCAAGGTAATACTCTTTGATGAATTTTCACAGTCTGCCGATACTGTTATGAAGGAAATTTTCTCTTTTTTAGAAGTTGACCCGGATTTTGTATGTGACACAAGTCGTTCCTTTAATAAAACAGGTGAATCTCGATTGCGTGTTGTAGCCAATTTTTTTAATCGCCCCAGTACTATAAAGGCCGTGTTGAAGTCTTTTCTGCCTGAAAATTTGAGAATCACCTTAAGACTCAAAATTATGCATTGGAATACGGGTAAGAAGAACCCTGTAGATGATGACTGTATCGCCTATTTAAAAGATTACTTTTCAGAGGATGTAAAATCACTAGAGGCACTTCTCGGCAAAAAAATCGATTGGCTGAGATGATTCTATCTATTGGTATTTAAATGAAACTTTCAATTGTTATCGTCAATTTCAATGGTCAAAAACATCTTAGGGATTGTCTTGTTTCCCTTTATGAAAAAATTTCAATCGCTTTCGAAGTGATAGTTGTTGATAACGATTCGCAAGATGGAAGTGTGAATCTAATAAAAAATGAGTTCCCAGAAGTTCTTTTGGTATGTAATCAGAAGAACTATGGTTTTGCCAAGGGGAATAATATCGGGGCGGAATCGGCCTGCGGCGAATATATTTTATTGCTGAATAATGATACGGTCTTGCTCGACGACCTTGCTGATGCGGTTAATCTATTGGACAGTCATCAGCGTATTGGTATTCTTGGCGCAAAGATGTTGGCGCCTGATCAATCGTACAGGAAATCCGCTGGTTACTTTCCTCTGGCCCACAGGCTTTTTAGGTTTTCTCATTTGCACCGTGATGATGACGGTTTTCATGATGGAAGTTTTCCTGATGGAAGAAGGGACTTTATACGAGTTGATTGGGTTGAAGGGTCCTTTTTACTTGTCAGGAAGTCTTTGTGGACTCAATTGGGTGGTCTTGATGAAACTTATTTCATGTACGTAGAAGATGTCGATTTCTGTTATTCAGTCTGTCAACAGGGGTATCAAACTGTTTATTATCCAGTTGTGAAATATATACATGTCGGAGGGTTTGGTGTCGCAAGATTCAAGTTGCTACTGGCCGGTTTTTTGAAATTTCATCGAAAGCATTCTAACGTTCTCATGTTGGGAATGGTTCGATTTATTCTTTTTACGGGAGTCTTGTGCCGATTTGTCTACTTCCGGTTTTTTTCAAACAAGGTCATCGATAAAGAGAAGGCAGATGCATGTTTGGACGCGATAAGATCGGTTGAGTGGTTTAAGTGAAATGAATTCGCAACCCCAAATTATTGCTTTTTTTCACCAATCGGCTGACCTGTACGGTTCAGATAAAGTCCTTCTGTCATTGATCGAAAATCTCGACAGGGAACGATATGAACCTATCGTGGTCCTGCCGTGTCATGGTCCGCTTTGTGATGAGTTGGAAAAGCATGATATCCAGGTTTACATCGCTCCGTTGGTGCTTGCCGGGCGGGCACTTTTTTCACCAGTTGGACTGCTGAAATTGCCGATTGCTCTCTTCAATTCCATCAAGGCGCTCAATGAAATATTTTCAGGAATCGATGTTGCAATTGTACATTCAAATACTCTGGCTGTTCTTTCGGGTGCTTTTTGGTCAAAGTTTAAAAGGATCAAACACCTGTGGCATGTTCACGAGATAATTGAAAGACCAGTCTTTGTCAGAAAAGCTTTTGCCTGGTTGTTGTTATTGTTTGCGGACAGAATCGTTTGTAATTCCAGGGCAACATTAGATCACCTCCTGGCCGATTTTGGCATATTGTCAGGGAAGTCGAGTGTTGTCTGGAACGGTATAGAACCGCCAGCTTTATTGGATGAGAGCCATATTGGCTCACCTCTCGTTTTTGCGCCTCAAAATGTTGTCGTCGCTTTAGTCGCTCGTATTAACAGGTGGAAGGGACATTTATTACTGATGAAAGCCGCGAAGCTTTTGCTTGAAGATGGTTACAGTAATATCAAGTATCTTATCGTTGGAAGTCCCCCTGCCGGTCAGTACCACTTTCTGGAAAAATTGAAAAAGGTCATAAATGAGTATTCATTGCAGGAATACGTTCAGATAGTTCCATTTAGTGATGACATCTGGCCCTTCTGGCGACAATGTGACATTGCGGTTGTTCCTTCTACTGAACCTGAACCATTTGGACTCGTTTCGCTCGAGGCAATGTCAGTTGAAAAACCTGTTATTGCCGCCGGACACGGTGGCCTGGTTGATATTGTGGTTGATGGAGAGACCGGTTTGTTGTTCGAACCGAACAACTGTGAGTCACTCAAGAATGCACTTGCCCGTTTGGTCAATGATGAGAACCTGAGATATAGCATGGGCAAAAAGGGGAGGGAGCGCGTCTGTGAGGTCTTCTCTGTAGCAAAGTTTGTAGAAAAATTTGATGAAGAATATCGTTGGGTATTGAATTAGTATAAGGGCGAAAGGTTCGATTGATTCAGTCTTATAATTGTCGGAACGGTCATTGGATACACTAAGAAATAAAATATTCAATATGTCTTTAAGGATGAAGCCGTTCGTTTTTTCGGTCGGTTTTATTTCAATTTATTTAGCGATTCTTCCGGCATCTTCGTTTGATTTTGATCATGCATTCCCGTTTGTCGTCTCAAATGTATTGTTGATCTTTTTCTTGTTCTATTTGTTCTGTTCTGTCGAGGATACTTTTCGCCCGGAAATACTTTTTCCTCTTATTTTCCTGATCGTTCTGACAACGGGCACCTTGGAACTTCAACGCGATGTTCTCATAGAGCAGTGGTTTTCTTACAGTTTGGGCATTGTCGGTTTTTACTGCGGTATTTTTTTATGCAGGGTCTTTTTTAATTATTCTGGAACGTCAAAGAAGTACGAATACTCACTCTTTTACGTGAAACTTTTCATTTTTACTTTCTTTGTAGTTGGTTTTTTGTGCACCGTATATGTCTATCAGAAAACCGGAATTCCGATCCTATCCGAAGATGTAAACGTCGTTCGATATAACGTTAGCGCGAATGCATATATTTCAACGCTGGGTAAACTCATCGAAGTCGCTTTCGTCCTTGCTGTTTTGTATTTCTTCAGGGAAAGAAAAGAACTTAACCGGAATAACCTGCTGTTGCTGATTATAATCATCACTTCAATTCTTTTTGCAGTCCTGACAGGGTCCAGGAATGCATTGTTGAAGAGTGTCCTGATTGTTTTAATCGGTTATCATTACTATATTGCCCAAATTCGACCCGCCTTTCTTGTCGTTACAGCCATGTGTTCTTTTTTCTACGTGGGTACGATAGGTTTTTATCGTAACCTGTCAGCATATGGCCCGGCTATTTTAAAAAATTTCACCTCGGACTTTGGCGATTTTTTTACCTACTTAAATGCCTGGTGGCATTTTGTTTCGATCCAGTTAACGGTCAGTGTTGATAATTTTTCACAACTGTTAAATGTTGTCCCTTCTATTAAGGACATTCAGTACGGAAGACTGTTGATTTCTCCTTTTATCTTGTGGCTTCCCGGTGAACAGGCCAAGCCGGGGGTTCTGGTCAAACAGGCAATTGGTGGAGAGTGGCAGGGTGGGGCGTCTGTTACATTATTGGGAGCCTTCTACTATGACTTCGGTTTTTTAGGTGTTTTTTTTGGGATGCTCATGGTCGGGGTTCTTCTGAAAGTTCTCCATCGCAAGGCGGTCGAAAATGATGGGGTGATATTTGTTCTTCTGTATTCCTACATGCTCTATAATTCTTTTGTCAGTATTCGTTCTAATTTCACCCAGGGTTTTGATTTCGTATTTTTCCCTGCGGCTTTTATCGCTTTTCATTTATTTACAGTACGCAGAAAATGTATCTATCGGGTCGCATGAAATTTTCCACGATATATATCATTGTCTTGGTTTTGTTTTTACTGGGGGTTTTCTGTAATTCCGCTTTTTCGAAGAGTTCCGATTATTCTCCAGGTGCTTACTATATGCCGAAGCCAGTTTTGTTTTCTCATCATTGGAGAATGCTTTCCAGTTATAACTCGTCGGTAGAACACGTACCTATAAAGCCATATTTGGGGTTTTATCGTGGCGATTCACAAAAGGCCGCTGCATGGCAAATCAATGAGGCTGAAAGAGCTGGTCTGGAATGGTTCATATTTGATGTTTATATGGACGAGAATTCAAAGATAGTCCGATTTACAGAAAGTCTCGATGCATTTTTGGCAGTGTCAAAAAAAAGCGGCTTCCGTTTTGCTACAATGTTCACAAACGCCGAGGCATTGCTCCCCCTTTCCGCAAAAGATTCGCTTGTTCAGTTCCGTGATTACTTGAAATGGAATGCGCGGATTCTTTTGGAGAACGAGAATTATTTGCGAAGTGGTATGCGCCCGGTCATTGTTGTATGGCGACCCAAATTACTGCTTCGAGCTTTCAGGGAAAGCGGTCTTTCCAGTTCAAATAGAAAAAGTGCCAGTGAATTTCAAGCTTATCTCAAAGGGCTATATAAAGAGATATTCGGTCCGGACGTTAGCCGCTGGCCTGTTTTGGCTTCGGCTCATCTGCCGAGAACGGATGATGATGTTTTTCTGGCCAAAGAAATGGGGATAGATCTCATCATTCCGTATCATGCTTTTTCCCTTAGGGATCTGTCAAAAACAGAAAAATTAACCGGTGAGTTGGATTACGACAGGTATACTTCGCAGGTTTATACGAACAATTTGAAGATTAATTCTTTTTCTGAAAAATCAGATATCGATTTCATTCCGGCGATTCCGTCAGGATTCTCCAAGGTAGCGCTAAATAAAAGTGGTCCAAGACTGAAAAACGCCTCCGGTTTGAAATACGAGATGCTGATCCGCAATGTGTTGAGTTCAACAAAAAATATGAATCAAGCATACCGGCAAAATGGGCGGATCTTGGTTTCTCTCGGTGCATGGAATGAATGGATGAACGGGCACGCAATTGCGCCGGGCACCCTTGGGGGTTTTAGTGGTATTTTTGATCGATTGGATGCCGTTCGGAGGTGTTTCAATCCTTCCGGTTCTGCCGTTTATACGCCAGCTCCAACTAATGTGGAAGAGGTGAAAACGTCAGTTCTGGATCCTGAAATTTTCGACAAGGGTTTACTAGGACGGGAGCATTTTTCGTGGATACAGGATGTCGAACGAGATGGTGGTTCTTTGGTGCTCAGGTTTGACAGAAAAGCCAGGTTCGAGATTCCATTTACCTGTCGAGTGTCGGGTCCTTTTGCCTTCAGACTTGTCGGTTCTCTGCCGGACGGCAGTTCGGGAAAGTATCAGTTCAAGATAAAAGTATTTAGAAAGGGGAGTCCGGTTTGGGATTACCCTGAAAAAACATATATTGTATCAAGTTCTGGCCGTAAGAACAATTTTGACGTATTGTTTGATTTCGATATTACTTCCGGTTCTTCCGAAGAAATATGGGGTGTCGAAATGTTCATTGAGCCGATGAATGCTCGGTCAGGGCAGATGAAGAAGCATGTTGTTCTCTTAAATAACCTTGTCATGGTTGATCGAACCAAAAAGTCGGAAGCGGATTCATGAAGAAGTCAATAGCGATTCTGGGGACACGCGGGATCCCGGCACGTTACGGTGGTTTCGAAACTTTTGCAGATGAGTTGTCCCGGCGCCTCGTGAAAAAAGGAAAAGAAGTCTCGGTATATTGTGAAAAGTGTGGTTCGGAATCAGGCGTTTTTGAGTATGAAGGAGTTAAACTTGAATATATCCGGACTTTTCCTCTCGGGCCGTTTCGAACGATTCTTTTCGACTTGATTTGTTTGTGGCATGCCCGAAATCGCTTTGATGTGATTTACCTTCTTGGGTATGGTGCTGCTTTGTTTGCATTTATTCCGAGATTGTGGGGTAAGCAAGTCTGGATCAATGTGGACGGTATAGAATGGCGCCGGACGAAATGGAATGACCTGGCGAAAGTTTATTTCAAGATCATGGAGTTTTTTTCGACAATCACACCGGATCGAATTATTGCAGACGCTGAAGGGATCAAGAATTACTTTGTCGGCAAATACAAAAGATTGCCGCCATGCACTTTCATCCCTTATGGCGCGCCTCTTATTACGGAGTCGCAATCGAATGACTATTTGAAATCTTTGGGACTTTGTCGAGGAGGTTATTATCTTGTTGTCGCAAGATTAGAACCCGAGAACCATGTCCGGGAAATAATTGAAGGGTATAGCCGCTACCATTCGAAACGACCTCTGTTGATAGTAGGTGGCCTGACACCAAATAATGATTACGTTGCTGAACTCAAGGAACTGGAAAGTGAAAGGGTGCGGTTTCTCGGCGGTATCTATAATGTGGAGAAGCTTCAATCTCTGCGAATCAATTCATTCGCATATTTTCACGGCCATTCCGTTGGAGGTACAAACCCATCTTTATTGGAAGCGCTTGGATGTGGTAATTTGATCGTCGCTCACGATAATGTTTTCAACCGCGAAGTTGCAGGCGATGTCGGCTATTATTTTGAAACGACTGAAGATATACGGCGAATCTTAGAGGAATTAGAGGAAACCTCAGCAGATAATATATCTGCCCTTTCAAAACAGGCCTTACTCAGAATTGTCGATAAGTACAATTGGGATCTTGTGGTTAAATCTTATCTTGATTTATTGAAATAAATTATCGAAGTCAAATATATATTTTGAAAAGACTATTATTGGAACTGCCATGAAATGTCTCATTACCGGTGCTGCCGGGTTTATTGGTATGCATCTGGCGAGAAAAATATTGGATAGAGGTGACGAGGTTGTCGGAATCGATAATCTGAATAACTACTATGACATCAGCCTGAAACTGGATAGAATAAAGGTGTTGGAACCGTATCCCGCCTTTCAATTTGTCAGGCTCGATCTAGCTGATCGAGAAAGTATGGAGAAACTCTTTCGAGATCACGATTTTGAGTGCGTCGTTCATTTTGGTGCCCAAGCCGGTGTGCGCTATTCTCTGATCAATCCTCATGCTTATATCGATTCAAATATTCAAGGAACAATAAATATCCTTGAGGGCTGCCGCCATCATAATGTTAAACATCTGGTGTTTGCTTCGTCTTCATCAGTTTATGGTGCTAACACAACAATGCCGTTCTCGGTGCATCATAATGTCGATCATCCAGTATCGCTCTACGCTGCCAGCAAGAAGTCAAACGAGTTGATGGCACACACCTATGCACATCTTTATAAGTTGCCATGTACCGGTCTTCGGTTTTTCACCGTCTATGGCCCGTGGGGCAGGCCCGACATGGCAATGTTTTTGTTCACAAAAGCGATTCTTGAAGGTAAGGCGATCAATGTATTCAACCATGGCAAGATGCGTCGTGACTTTACCTATATCGATGATATCGTCGAAGGGGTTATCAGGACGTTAGACAATCCTGCACAGCCGAACCCTCAATGGTCAGGCGATAATCCTGACCCAGGAACCAGCGCAGCTCCTTACAAAATTTATAATATTGGCAACAATAACCCGGTTGAATTGATGCACCTGATTGAGGTTCTCGAAGAGGCCCTTGGGAAGAAAGCAGAGAAAATCATGCTGCCAATCCAACCGGGAGATGTGCCTGCGACGTGGGCGGATGTTGACGATCTGACTCAGGATGTTGGTTTTAAGCCGAGTACGCCTATCGAGGAAGGTGCGCGCCGTTTTGTAGAGTGGTACAAAGGGTATTATAGAGCCTAAACTGTGAAGGTTTTTGTCGCGGGTGAAAGAGGCTGTGTCGGTAATTATAATGTTCGTCAGTCAGGAAAAAGTCATGAATTTCAAATTCGTTGTTGTGAGTAAAATATTTTCTCTCGACTGGTAATGAAAAAAGAAGCTGTTGGGGAAAAGTTCAATTGTTTTGAATGTTCGAGCTAAATTTAAACCATAAAACTAGGCTAAAATCATGGAAATTACATGTTTCAAAGCGTACGATGTTCGTGGTCGGATGCCGGATGAACTCAACGAAGAGATCGTCAGGCGGATTGGCCGGGGCTATGCCGAATTCATCAAACCCGAAAAGGTCGTGGTCGGTCATGATATGCGACTTTCGAGTCGTACTTTGACCGATGCGTTGATCGAAGGCCTAGTCAGCAGTGGCGTTGATGTTTACGATATCGGCCTGTGCGGGACGGAGCAGGTCTATTTTGCGACCTTTTTCAAGCAGATGGATGGCGGCATCATGGTGACAGCCAGCCACAATCCGAGTGACTACAACGGGTTGAAGTTCGTGCGGGAAGAGGCACGCCCGATCAGCGGCGATACCGGACTGGAAGATATCCGTCGGTTGGCCGAAGCAGGAGATTTCGTTGCAGCCGATAGCCCGGGCAAGGTTTATCAACTCGATATTAAGGACGATTATATAAAGCACCTGCTCGGCTATGTCGATTCTACTTCACTTAAGCCGCTGAAAGTCGTGGCCAACGCTGGTAACGGCTGTGCCGGGCCGATCATCGATCTACTTGAATCGCAGCTGCCTTTCAAATTCATCAAGCAGTTCAACGAGCCGGACGGCACGTTCCCGAACGGTATCCCGAATCCGCTGTTGATCGAAAATCGACAGGCGACGGCTGACGAAGTGCTGAAGATCAAGGCTGATGTCGGTATCGCCTGGGATGGTGATTTCGACCGCTGCTTCTTCTTCGATGAGAATGGACGTTTTATCGAAGGCTACTATCTGGTCGGCCTGTTGGCCGATGCCTTGTTGCAGTCGGACCCGGGCGGTCGGATCGTGCATGACCCACGATTGATCTGGAATACAATCGATATTGTCGAACAGGCAGGGGGTGTGCCAGTACAGTGCAAATCGGGCCATGCCTTCATCAAGGAGAAGATGCGCCAGGAAGATGCTGTCTACGGCGGCGAGATGAGCGCGCACCACTACTTCCGTGAATTCTCTTATTGCGACAGCGGCATGATCCCGTGGTTGCTGGTGCTCAAGTTGATGAGCAAGACTGGAAAGCCGCTCTCGGCGCTGGTCGATGAATGTATTGACAACTATCCGGCCAGCGGTGAGATCAACCGAGAGCTTGCCGACGCCGATCAGGCGATGGAGTCTGTCCGCGCGAAGTATGAGTCTTCAGCATTGGAGTTTGATCAGACAGATGGTTACAGCTTTGCGTTTGCCGACTGGCGATTCAATCTGCGCAAATCGAATACCGAGCCTTTAGTCCGTTTAAATGTCGAATCGCGTGGGAATAGAGAACTGATGGAAAGAAAAACCGAAGAAATCCTTGCCATCCTTGCAAGTTGTTGAATTTATAATGTAATATATTTTCAATACTTCTTTAAAGGGTGTGAGGAATTGGCTTGGTTTATCTTTATTTAATTCTAACTTCGTTTTTTTCGTCGATTCTCATTGTACCGCCATTGCGGCAATGGGCGGTGAATTCCGGCCGGCTTGATCTCCCTGAACGCAGGAAAATCCACAAGGAAGCTATCCCGCGCATCGGTGGTGTGGCCATTTTCCTCTCTTTTCTCTTCTCGCTACTTGTTTTCTATGAATTCAACCACATTGTTCGTGGCCTCATTGCCGGGAGTGTTGTGGTTTTTCTTGTCGGTTTGCTGGATGACCTGACGGGCCTGACTCCCAAACAGAAATTTCTCGGCCAGGGAATTGCCGCTGCCCTGGCAATCACCTTGAGTGGTGTTTATCTGACCGATCTCGGCAACCTAGTCGGGGTGGGAAATGTCATTCTGCCCATCTGGCTGGCTATCCCATTCACAGTATTTGCAATTGTCGGTGTCGCCAATGCGATCAACATGTTCGATGGGCTCGATGGGCTGGCCGGGGGGACGTCGGTCCTTGTCCTCGGAGGATTCCTTTTCCTTGCATGGCAGGATCAAAACTATTTAGTCGTCGCTGTTGCCATGGCCTTGATCGGGGCCATCCTCGGTTTTCTCAAGGATAATTCATATCCGGCCACAATCTTTATGGGAGATTCGGGTAGCCTCGTTCTCGGATTTGTTGTCGGCTTTCTCGCAGTAATGCTGACCCAGGCAGAAACTTCTTCCGTCAGTGCAATCGTCCCGGTTGTCATGCTCGGTTTGCCCATTATCGACACCCTGACGGTAATGGTGCGAAGGGTCAAGAAAGGGAAGAGCCCGTTTTTCCCTGACTTGACTCACATGCACCATAAATTTCTCAATCTCGGTTTCCACCATCGTTTTACCGTAATCGTAATTTACACCGTTACCCTCGTCTGGGTTCTCCTGGCCATTCTCTTTCACGAGACCGTCCCTGATTATCTTTTTTTCGGGGGGTACCTTGCTTTCGTCATCACGCTCTATGCTCTACTGCGCAAAATGTTGGATCAACCGCAGAAATTTAAATTTCTGCAAAGTGATTCAGATGCTGGGGTTAGGGAATCAAACTTCTATATCCGACTACTCTCGGCAAACAAATACATTGTATTTACCCTGTTTGTTTTAGTTGTCGGTTATTTTTTATTGTCTGCGACGTCCTGCAGTGTATTTAATCAACAATATTTTATACAGACGACTGTCATTGTTCTTTTAAGCGGTCTGTTCATGTTGTTTGCACGCCCTGAATCCCGGCCACGGATGTCGATGACGTTTTATGTGTCAGCGATTATTCTTACCGTTTTCATTACTGAACAAAATTGTGGTGTCATCTCTTTTGGTAATGTGCAACTTGAAAACATGATTAATTCAATTTTTGTACTTGTAGGGTTGTCCGTGATTTATCTGATCGCTTTCAGGAGAAAGGGTGAGATGTACCTGACAACCCCCCTCGACTTTCTGCTACTGGCGATTACTGTTACGCTTGCTATCGTCTCTCCTGAGATTGGCCAGAATTTCCGTTTGACAGACGTTTGCATCAAAGCGATAGTTTTGATTCTTGCAGTTAAGATCCTTGCTTCTCGAAGCAGGATGATGGAAAGGTGTGTTTACTGGGGGCTTCAGATTGTGTTAATAACCTTTGTATTGAAAAATATAATTTAATAAAGCTTTCTCTTGTATTTTATGAAATAGATCCTTGTTCAGTAATTGATTTCCCGTCAGGAGGGAGATGTGAAATACCTGCAGTTGAAAACAATTGTTCTTATTTCGTTCTTTTTGTTGATCAGTATGACTGCCAATGCTGCGGTTCGTCCAGGTGCAATAACCCTCACTCCTTCAGTCAGTGCCCATTTTTACGATAGTGCTGAAGGTGTTGATGATACAGCCGAATTCGGGCTCAGCCTCGGCTACAACCTCGGTGAACATTGGGGTGTTGAACTGACGGCCACTTATGCTGAACCAGATCTTGAAGTTTCTCCCGCTCCCGACCTTTCGATTTATACAGCACGCTTGGACGGCTTATACCATTTCAACCCAAGCGAAAACCTTGTCCCGTACTTTGTTTTCGGAGCTGGTGGCATTATTGTAGATGTTGACGGTCAGGATGAAGATGAGGACCTTTTAGCCAATTATGGTTTTGGATTTAAGTATTTTGTGTCTGATAAGACTGCTTTAATAGCCGATGTGAGGCATTTCGTCAGATTTGCAGCCCACAAAGAGGGTAGTAGTATTAAATCCGATGACGAATTCAACAATGTTGTTACTTCACTCGGCGTAACCTTCCAGTTCGGTGGTTCTGAATTAGATTCTCCCCGCACAGTCGACACTGACCGGGACGGCGTAATCGATTCTCTTGATCGCTGCCCCGGTACGGCTTTCAGGGCCGAAGTCGATGCCGATGGTTGTCCGGTCGACGCGGATGGTGACGGTGTCCGCGATGTAGAAGACGATTGCCCGAATACCGAATATGGCGCAGTGGTCAATTCTGTCGGTTGTTCTCCCGATCAGGCCAATGTCAGGCTGCGGGAGGACTTAAAACAGCCCCGAAACGATGTGACGGTGACCGCCGGGATGGATAGTGACGGCGATTCCGTCCTCGATGCTGACGATCACTGCCCGAATACACCTTACGGGGTTAAGGTCAGCCCGGAAGGGTGCGGGCCGGATGATGTCAGTATAGAGATGCGTCACGGAGAAGCGGGGCAGGCCGTGATGATAGGGATGGAAAGACCGGCTCAGCTTGAAAAGTCGGCTGTTGCCGATTTGGAATCGGCCGGGTTGATGATTGAATTCGCGGCTAACGGTTCCAGTATCCATCCACGTTATTTCGATGACTTGAGGTCGATTGCCGCTTACCTGGGTTCACATCCCGATGCCCGGCTCATGGTAGAAGGGCACACTGATAGTACCGGATCGGCGCAGGGGAATCAGAAACTTTCACAACATCGTGCCGATACAGTGCGCTGGATTCTGGTTCGAGACTTCGGTGCCGATGCGAAACGAATTATTGCCAAGGGCTTTGGTGAGACTCAACCGATCGCCGACAACGATACCCAGACCGGTCGTGCCATCAACCGTCGGGTTATCTTGAAGCTGATGAGTCGGTAGGTAACTAAACCTCGAATTATCAGGTAAGCATTGAGCTTTAAATGCGAATGGCCAGGTCGATATTGTTTCGATCTGGCCATTTTTTTCTCCGTTCAGTTAAGGATAATTCAACACGAAGAACACGAAAGGCACGAAAGGCACGAAGAATTCTGATTCGTAAAGACTTACCTCACGCGAAGTCGCAAAGGCGCGAAGAAGATCGACAGTCTATAAAAGCAATAAGTTTTTTGGGTTAAAACCAAAACCTTCTTGTGTGTTTTTTGTGTTTTGACATTCATCTTAAACAGTAGCTCTTGCCTTTCTTGGCGCCTTTGCGGCTTTGCGTGAGGAGCAGGTTTTGACTTTCTTGGTGCTCTTGGTGACTTGAAGGCGATAAGACTTTATGAATTCTTTTATGAAACATATGAATTAATTGTTAATTCGCCCGATTGTTATGATTTAAATGTTGAGAATTATATGAAGTTATAGTTTAATTATGTAGATTTAATTTGCGGATTTTATTCTTTCGGGAGGAAATTGTGAAAACTGGACAAATCAAGTCGATCGTTCTTTTGCTGGTACTGCTTATTGTCTCTGTTGTACCCAATGCCGAGGCAGCAATCAAACCGAACGCCCTGACTATTACTCCTTCGATTGCCGGTCACGTCTTCGAAGGGAATGAAGGTTTAGAAAATTCGGCTGAGTACGGATTGGGTTTCGGCTACAACTTTAATAAACATTGGGCTGCAGAGTTAACAAGCACCTACTCCGAAGTTGATGTCGAAAATACCGTCAATGACGAAGTTCAGGTCTATGGACTCCGTTTAGATGCGCTCTATCATTTCCTCCCAGACGAAGAGATCGTCCCATATTTTGTCGTTGGCGGCGGTGGCCTGGCTTACGATGTTGATAACCTTTCCAGTCGAAGTGGTGACCATGACCTGTTCACCAATTACGGTTTCGGTTTGAAGTTTTTCTTTGACGATCGGACCGCCCTCCGTCTCGATGCCAGACATTTCACCCGCTTCGTTGATGATAACGAGTCAGGGGATGACCAATCCAATGTTTACCAGAACCTGGTCGTTTCCGCCGGTTTGAATTTCCAGATCGGAGGAGGTGAACCTGCGTCTGAGCGTATGTTCGACTATGATGACGACGGTATCGTCGACAGCCGTGACCGGTGCCCCGATACCCCGCCTGGTTATGCGGTTGACGGTCACGGTTGTTCCCTCGACAGTGACCGTGACGGTGTGATTGATGCTCTCGATGATTGTCCCAATACTTCTTATGGCGTTGAAGTTGATAATGAAGGATGCCCGGTTGTCATCGATTCCGATGGCGATGGAGTTGCCGATGAGAGCGATGACTGCCCTGATACCCCGGCCGGTTTCGAAGTTGATGAGCGTGGTTGTTCCTCCGAACAGGCGAATCTACTGTTGCGGGCGGCGGATGATTTCGAAGAGATTAAAATTGCCGGGACCGATGCCGCAGCAGAAATTGAGGCACTCGCTGAGGTTGAAACGTTGGATCTCGGGATTGAATTTGCACCGAACAGTACGTCTATTCGTTCACAATACCGAGCCGATTTGGAGCAGGCTGCTGCCTTTGCAGCGGCGCATCCGGGTGTGAAGCTGATGGTTGAGGGGCATACCGACAGCCTGGGGTCGGGAAGTCTCAATCAGTCTCTTTCACAGAAACGTGCCGATACCGTTCGGTGGACCCTGGTTTCGGAATATGGTGTCAACCGTAATCGTATCGTCGCCGAAGGTTTAGGTGAGTCCCAGCCGATAGCTGATAATGGTACCAAGGAAGGGCGCGCCAGGAATCGCCGGGTTTTGATAAGAGTCGTCGAGCCGTAGTTCCGGGGGCGTTTGCATGAAAAAAATTCGCCTCGGAGATATGCTTCTGAAGGC
>PKTZ01000038.1 GCA_002868925.1 Desulfuromonas sp.
CAGCAGAGGCGTTATTTCCGTTCTTGGTATCCAGGGTCACAATAATCGCAGTGACTTCCTGGGCAAAGGTCAATGGAAAAGAGGTCGCCGTCTGGTTGGCAACGGCAGTCCAGGCAATGCCATCGGCAAACGTCGCATTGGAGAAAATTTCAACTGTCGACGTATCAAAATATTGGAGTTGAATAGTAATGGCGCGACTGACCGAAGCAACTGCGGTTGAGGAGTGCATAACAGATGTCACAACATCTGTTGCATTGGCGATTGAACTTCCCGCGGGGATACTCACGGTCTGGGTCATGGTCCCGATTGTCTGGGTATTTCGCCCAGAGGACAGAACTGTTCCCGAACCACTCCCATCGGCCGTATTCGTGTTGGCCCCATCATAGGTAGCTGTGGACAGGGTCCAACTAGCAGAGGTATTCAAGTTGCCGTTCGTTACGGCTTCAGCGGCAAAGACAATTGAGGGACTTACAAGTAACACTAAGATGAACATCAACAAGCCAACAAATCTTTCTGAAAACTTGCTGTATCCCTGGCTACCAACCATCCCGTTATGATCTTTCATACCAATCCTCTTTCCTGAATCACATCGAACAATGTCTGTATAGGAAAATAATCAATTTTATACTTTAGCCGACCGCCGCGCCGTGGGTGACGATCCCGTCCTTGCGCCGCTGTGAACTCTCATTGCCGCCGACCGCTTCGCCCATCAGCTCCGCAACCTGCTCCATCAATCGCTCACCCTTGCTAGTGAGGAAGACGGAGAGCTGGTAGCGGTTGGTCGAGGCCTGGTCGGTTTCGAGGAGGCCGTACCCTTTACGGGCGCTGTCGGAGCCGTTGCGGCTGGCACCGGCTGACAACAGCTTGACGTTACGGCTGACCGTGCCTTGCGGCATATCGAGTTCCTTGCAGAGTTCCGGCATGGTGATTCCGGGCTGCATCGCAACCGTCAGCNCAATATGCTGGCTTGGAAGATCCTTGTTCAGTTCACGCCGAAAAAGATTGACAACCCTTGAAAGCTTCTTGATTTCACCCTGCATAGTGATCACCCCGACACAACTTGGCCAAATCGCTCTATTTGTGAAATTTCACGTTATTTGGCCATTCATTTTTGGAACTAGTCTTCACCTGCTGTCCGACAACAATCCAACGGTTGCATTTGCCCCGACAGTTAGTGAGCTTATAGCCAGCACCGCCCTAACAATCGGCATTGACAGCACACCCCCCGCTTTTCAATATTCACCCAGAGCGTAATACCCTAAACAAATATTTACAGCCGTTAGATCGGCTTTACATTTATTCAACCTTGAATACCAAGCAAATAATATTCCAACGCGTTGGAGGGTTCTCATTTTTATTATTGAACAAAAAAAAAAACGCCCGGGCGGGCGCTTTTTAAGGGTTTGAATTATCGACTCTTTTCTTTATTCAGCCTGGCTGTAAAAAAACCATATTTCTTTTTTCCGTTTTCTCGAATCCAGCCTTTTTCAGCTCACCATTGTAGCTGTCAACAGATATTGCTTTTGCCTCTCCGGAAGGGGTAAAAATGACCGCTTTTTCGCCCCCGGACTTGTAAATATAAAGAGAATATTTCTCTGACATTTCACCTTTATTGAAGCGGAGGGTATAGGTAACTCCTTGCGGCACGATCTCGGCAAGATAGTCAGAATCGAACAGGTAGTCGCCTGCATCGAGTTGCGTAATCGACGTCGGCAGTTCGCCTTTCATCGACTTGTACCCTTCCATAACCAGCGAGACACTATTGAATCCGCCCCGCGCCTCCTTGATCAGCGCTTGGTCTTTCAGCCTCTCAACCCGGCCGATTGCATCGAGAGCAGCACTTGCCGCTTCAGTATCTTCGTACTCTTTGCGCAACGCCTGATACAGAGTAATCGCCTGGTTGTATTCACCGCTCTTCTCAATCTTGAAAGCGGCATCGTATTGCGCCTGCGCTTTCTCTTCACGGCTCGGAAGAACCAATAGAACTCCCACGACAGCGACAACCAAAACGATAATGGCGACAAACATGCTCTTTTTATTCATACGATCTCCCACATATTAGAGTCTGTTTATTCTTCTCGAATCGTGTCAAAAGGTCAAGTTAAGAATAGTTCACCCCACAATCTTCCCCGGTAAGATCATTCAATTTATTGAATTCTCATGGAGCAGTGGCTTTCCACGGCGACTT
>PKTZ01000208.1 GCA_002868925.1 Desulfuromonas sp.
TGTTGTGTTGCTTTTAGGATTTTGACTTTCACCTTAAATAAGAGTTTTTGGCCTTCCTTTGCGACTTTGCGTCTTGGCGTGAGATAGCTTTTGCGAATCTGCCTTTCTTCGTGTTCTTCGTGCCTTCGCGGTTTTGCGTGGGAACCAGATTTTAACTTTCTTTTTATCCCTCGCTGCGCCTCCGCGCCTCTGTGTTAAAAAAGCTTTTGACTTTCTTGGTGTCCTTGGTGACTTGGTGGCCGACCCTTTTCCTTTTTAATAGACCATTTATATTGGACGTAGCATACGCTGAAACCTTGAAAATATCGGCCTGTCGTGGTAGTTTCCGATTCGGCTGAATCGGCCTGAAAACAGTAATTGGAGGCATGAATGAAAATCTCCCGCAAGGAAGTGGAACACGTAGCCAACCTGGCACGGCTGGCATTGAAAGATGAAGAACTCGACCAACTGACCTCGCAGATGGACCAGATGCTCGACTACGTCGAAAAAATGAACGAGCTCGACACCGAGGGGATCGTGCCGACGTCGCATGCGGTCCCGGTCGAAAACGCCTTTCGCGAAGACGAGGTCAAGCCGTCGATCGGCATCGACAAGGCGCTGCAGAACGCGCCCGACCCGGCGAATGACTGTTTCCGGGTCCCCAAGGTTATAGAGTAACTTTCCTTTTATTTAGTTCAGATATTTCAACTTAAAGGACATACCAATGCAACTCACCGATCTCGGCATTTCTGCCTTGCAGGAAAAACTGCGCAGCAAGGAGATCTCTTCGGTCGAGCTGACCCGCGCCTACCTGGAGCGGATCGCCGCCACCGACGAGTCGATCAATGCCTTCATCTCCGTTTGCGAGGAAGAAGCTCTGGCCGATGCCACCCGCGCCGACAAGGATCTCGCCGCCGGTAACGCGGCGGCGCTGACCGGCATCCCGGTCGCCCTGAAGGATATCTTCCTGACCGAGGGGCTCCGCACCACCTGTGCTTCGAAGATTCTCGACAATTTTGTCGCCCCTTACGACGGCACCGCGGTCGCCAAGCTTAAAGAGAGCGGCGCCGTCATCATCGGCAAACTCAACATGGACGAGTTCGCGATGGGCAGCTCCAACGAAAACTCGGCCGCCGGCACGGTAAAGAATCCCTGGGACCTGACCAAGGTTCCGGGCGGCTCATCGGGCGGTTCGGCAGCGGCGGTTGCCGCCCGCCAGGCGGTCGCCACCCTCGGCACCGACACCGGCGGTTCGATCCGGCAGCCCGCTTCCTATTGCGGCGTGGTCGGGCTGAAGCCGACTTACGGACGGGTCTCCCGCTACGGCGTCATCGCCTATGCCTCGTCGCTCGACCAGGTAGGACCGGTCGCCCGCAACGTCACCGACTGCGCGACCATGCTCGGAGCTATCGCCGGCCACGACCCGCTCGACTCGACCTCGATCGACCGACCGGTCCCCGATTACACCGCCGGACTCGACGGCGACCTCAAAGGGGTCCGCATCGGTCTGCCGAAGGAGTATTTCATCGACGGTCTCGATGCCGACGTCAAGGAAGCGACCGAGAAAGCGATCACCACCTACAAGGAGCTCGGCGGCGAAATCGTCGAGGTCTCACTGCCGCACACCGACTACGCGGTCGCCTGCTACTACCTGGTCGCCACCGCCGAGGCCTCGAGCAACCTCGCCCGTTACGACGGCATCCGCTACGGCGTCCGGGTCGACAACGGCGACGGCCTGATCGAGCTCTACCGCCAGACCCGCGCCGCCGGCTTCGGCGACGAGGTCAAGCGACGGATCATGCTCGGCACCTACGCCCTCTCCTCCGGCTACTACGACGCCTACTACCTCAAGGCGCAAAAGGTCCGCACCCTGATCCGCCAGGACTTCCTCGACGCCTTCGAAAAAGTCGACACCCTGCTCACCCCGGTCGCCCCGACCCCCGCCTTCGGGCTGGGAGAAAAGGTCGACGATCCGCTGACCATGTACCTGTCGGACATCTTCACCATTCCGGTCAACCTCGCCGGCACCTGCGGCCTGAGCCTCCCCTGCGGTATGTCGCAGCAGGGGCTGCCGATCGGGATGCAGCTGATCGGCAAGCCGTTCGCCGAGGAGCAGATTCTCAAGGTCGCTCATGCCTACGAGCAGGCGACTGACTGGCACACCAAGCAAGCCGCGATCTGAGCGAGAAGGAGCACGCGATGCACGATAATTTCGAAGTTGTCATCGGACTCGAAGTCCATGTCCAGCTGACCACTAAAACCAAGATCTTCTGCGGCTGCTCGACCGCCTTTGGCTCCTCGCCCAACAGCCAGACCTGCCCGGTCTGCCTCGGCCTGCCGGGAGCCCTGCCGGTACTCAATCGGCAGGTAGTCGAAAACGCGATCAAGGCCGGTCTCGCCACCAACTGCCAGATCGCGCCGCGCTCGATCTTCGCCCGCAAGAACTACTTCTATCCCGACCTGCCGAAGGGCTACCAGATCTCGCAGTTCGAGCTGCCGATATGCGAGCACGGTTGGCTCATGATCGAAACCGACGACGGCGAGAAAAAGATCGGTATCACCCGCATCCACATGGAGGAAGACGCCGGCAAGCTTCTGCACGGCGAAACCGCCGAAGCGGCGAACAGTTCCTTCGCCGACCTCAACCGCGCCTGCACGCCGCTGCTCGAGATCGTCTCCGAGCCGGACATGCGCTCGGCCGACGAGGCGATCGCCTACCTGAAGAAGCTGCACCAGATCGTGGTCTACCTCGGGGTCTGCGACGGCAACCTTGAGGAAGGCTCCTTCCGCTGCGACGCCAACGTCTCGATCCGCCCCTGGGGGCAGGAGGAGTTTGGCACCCGCGCCGAGCTGAAGAACATCAACTCGTTCCGCTTCATCAAGCAGGCTATCGAGTACGAGGTCGAACGCCAGGCCGAGCTGGTCGAAGACGGCGGCAAGGTCATCCAGGAGACCCGCCTGTTCGACAGCCAGACCGGTATGACCCGCTCGATGCGGGGCAAGGAGGAGGCGCACGACTACCGCTACTTCCCCGATCCCGACCTGGTACCGCTTGTGGTCGATAGCGACTGGATCGAGCGCTGCAAAGGATTGCTGCCGGAGCTGCCGGAAGCGAAACGTCAGCGTTTTGTCGAGGAACTCGGCATGCCGGAGCGGGACGCCGACATCCTCGTTGCCGAGAAGTCAGTCGCCGACTACTTCGATGCCTGCGTCGCCCTGCACGACGACAACAAGACCTGCGCCAACTGGGTCACCGGAGAGCTGTCACGCAAACTGAACGAAGAAAACATTGCCATCGGCGACTGTCCGGTCACCCCGGAGCTGCTGGTCGGTATCCTCAAGCGGATCGGCGACAATACTATCTCCGGCAAGATCGCCAAGCAGGTCTTCGACGAGATGTGGCAGAGCGGCAAGGACGCCGACACTATTATCGACGAGAAGGGGCTGAAGCAGGTCACCGACACCGGCGCCATCGAGCAGCTGGTCGACGAGGTGATCGCCGCCAACCCGGGTCAGGTCGCCGAGTACAAGGGGGGCAAGGATAAACTGATCGGCTTCTTCGTCGGCCAGGTCATGCAGAAGAGCAAGGGCAAGGCGAACCCCGGCATGGTCAATCAGTTGTTGAAAAAGAAGTTGTCAGAATAAAGGGAAGAAGGCAGAAGAAGAGAAGACAGGAGACAGAAGGTTAAAGTCCAAAGATTAAGGCTTAAATCCTTTCACCTTTTTCCTTTAACCTCACACCTGATCTCCTTTTACCTTCAATCTTCCCCCTAACAGGAGTATCTATGTCCGTCAAACCGATCCTGTTCGAAAACGGCGCATGCCGAATGATCGATCAACGCCTGCTCCCGACCGAGGAGGTCTGGATCGACTACACCGACTATCAAGGGGTCGCCGAGGCGATCCGCAGCATGGTCGTTCGTGGCGCCCCGGCGATCGGTGTTGCCGCCGCCTTCGGGGCCGCCTTCGCGGCTCGTGATATCGAAGCGGATAGCTTCGACGATTTCATGGCGCAGTTTGAAAAATGCTGCGACTTTCTCGCCGCCACCCGGCCGACCGCGGTCAACCTGTTCTGGGCGCTCGACCGGATGAAAGCGGCGGCACAAAAAGCAAAAGATCTGCCGCCGGAGCAGCTGAAGAAATACCTGTTGGCCGAAGCCTGCACCATCGCCAATGAAGATGAACAGATCAACCGGCGCATGGGGCAACATGGCGAGCCGCTGATACCGCAGCAGGCGCGCATCCTGACCCATTGCAACGCCGGCGCACTGGCCACCGGCGGCTACGGCACCGCCCTCGGCGTGGTCCGCGCTGCCGCCGAGGCGGGAAAGAACATCTCGGTCATCGCCGACGAAACCCGTCCATTTTTGCAGGGGGCGCGGCTGACCGCATGGGAATTGAACCGGGACAACATCGACGTTACCCTGATCTGCGACAACATGGCCGGCTACCTGATGAACAAAGGCGAGATCGACTGTGTCATCGTCGGTGCCGATCGGATCGCTGCCAATGGCGATGTCGCCAACAAGATCGGCACCTATAACGTCGCCATCCTGGCCAGGGAGCACGGCATCCCCTTCTACGTGGCGGCGCCGACCTCGACCATCGATCTGTCGCTCAGTGACGGCAGCAAAATCCCGATCGAGGAGCGCGACGCTTCCGAGGTCACCCACCACGGCGGCACCCTGCTCGCCCCGGACGGGATCAAGGTACGAAACCCGGCCTTTGATGTCACCCCGGCCCGGCTGGTCTCGGCAATCATCACCGAAAACGGCGTCGCCGAAGGGAACTACCTGGAGAATCTGCAACGACTGGTCAATCAGGGGGAATAATGGACAAACTGGCGCCACGCCTGCAACAGCTCTGCCATGAGCAGGATGCCGAGGGGCTGCAAGATCTCGCCCGGGAGCTCGGCTACGCCGAGGCCGGGAAGACGGCGGCCAACCTCGCCCTGCTTGCAGAATTCTTCGGCGACCCGGAGCTGGTCGCTGCCCTGGCCACGGCCGGTCTGGAGGCGGCTGACCCCGACGCGTCCCTCAACAACCTCGAGCGATTGAGCGGCACCATCAAGGCCGACGAGCTCGCTCCCCTCGCAACCGATCCGGACCGCCGCCGACAACTCCTGACCGTCCTCGGCGCCTCACAGTTTCTGACCGGCACCCTCTGCCGCAAAGCCCATTTTTTCCAGACCCTGTTCCAGACCGGCGAACTCGACCGACCGAAGACCGAAACGCAGATGATCGAAGAGCTGCGCGGGCTGATTCCGGCCGACACCGATTTCGAGACCCTGCAGCAGCTGCTCCGCCATTACAAGTGGCAGGAGATCCTGCGCATCGGCAGCCGCGACCTGTGCGGCATGGCCGAACTGCTCGAAGTGACCGGCGAACTTTCATCGCTGGCGGCGGCGACCCTGCAGCGTGCCTTCGAAGTCAGCTCGAACCTGCTTCAGAAAGAACATGGCAAACCGATGGTCCGGCCGGACGAGGACGACGCTGAAAAAGAAGCGGAATTCACCATCCTCGGCATGGGCAAGTTCGGGGGGCGCGAACTTAATTTCTCTTCCGATATCGACCTGATCTATTTCTACTCCTCGGAGAAGGGGGAGACCACCGGCATTGACGGTCCTCTCAGCAAACCGGTCAACCGGATTCCGGTGCACAAGTACTTCATCAAGCTCGCCGACATGATCAGCAAGGCGATCGGCCAGGTCACCGGAGACGGCTTCGTCTTCCGGGTCGACCTCGACCTGCGCCCCGAGGGGAAGAGCGGCGAGATGGCACAACCGGCGATGAGCGCCATCCTCTACTACGAAAGCTGGGGCCAGAGCTGGGAACGCTCGGCCCTGATCAAGGCCCGTCCGGTCGCCGGCTCGCTCAAGCTGGGCGAATACATCCTGACCGAACTCGAGCCGTTCATTTTCCGCCGTCATCTCGACTACGCCATGATCGACGATATCAAGGGGATGAAGCAACGGATCGATCACAGCCTGGCCCGCGCCGAGGAGGGGGAGATCAACCTCAAGCTCGGCCGGGGCGGCATCCGTGAGATCGAATTCTTCGTCCAGGCACTGCAGTTGATCTACGCCGGCAAGAAATCGTCACTGCGAGTCAAGGGGACACTTGCCGCCCTTGATGCGCTGCACGCCGAGGGATTGGTCAAGGACGAGGAGTTGCCGGTGCTGAAGGAGGCTTACGTCTTCCTGCGCACGGTCGAGCACCGCATCCAGGTGGTGCAGGAGAAACAGACCCACAACCTGCCGACCCGAAAAGGGGAAGAGCTCGCCCTTGCCCGACGCTGCGGCTTTGTCGACAGCGAAAGCTTCATGACCGAGCTGAAACGTCATCGCGATGCGGTTTCGGCGATCTTCCGCGAACTGTTCTACACTAGCGACGAAGAGATCAAGGAGGAGGTCCGGCCGGAAATCGCTGCCGCCTTCGACTCAAACGTCGAGCCGGAGCGGGTCAAGGGATTCCTCGCCCAGTGGGGATTTTCCGAACCGGAGACTGCTTATGAAAGCGTGGTCTTTCTCCGTGACGGCAAACCCTACTCGCACCTGACGCAAAAGGCCCGTCGGCAGATGGAACGGATCGCGCCGCTGATCCTGCAGGAGGTGATCGCCTCCCCCGAGCCGGACCGGTCGCTGCTCAACATGGAAAGTTTTCTGTCGGCCCTGCGCGCCCGCGGCACCTACTACGCCCTGCTCGCCGAGAACCACGGCATCATCAAGCTGTTGATCTCGCTGTTCGGAACCAGCCGCTTTTTGACCCGGATTTTCATTCAGCACCCGGAGATTCTCGATTCGCTGGTCTCCCGTTCCTACGCCAAACCGTTCAAGGAGCTCGACGAGATGGAGAGCGAACTGAAAGAGAGGCTGGACGAGGCGAGCGATTACGAGAGAAGCCTGGAGACGCTGCGCCGCTACCGCAACGAGGAGTTTCTGCGCATTGCCCTTAACGATATCCACGGCCACACCCCGCAGGGGGAGAAGACCTACCAGCTCTCCTGCCTGGCGATCAGCTGCCTGCGCGCCGCCTACCGGATCGCCCGGGAAGAGCTGATTCCACGCTACGGCCTCCCCTTCGTCGAGAACCAGGACGGGACCAACGAGGAGGCAGGGTTTTGCATCGTCGGCATGGGTAAGCTCGGCGGCATGGAGCTCAACTACCACTCCGACCTCGACATCATCTTCATCTTTCGCGGCGGCGGCGAGACCGCTCCGGTCGAAGGAACCGAACTCGACCGGTTCAAACAACAGGGCAACCAGCAGTACTTCTCGCGTCTGGCCCAGCGCATCATCTCGATCCTCACCCTCACCACCCAGGACGGCTACGTCTACCAGATCGACACCCGCCTGCGACCCTCCGGCAACCAGGGGCCGCTGGTCACCAGCCGGCGGGCGTTCAAAGAATACCACCAGTCCGATGCCCAGCTGTGGGAACGGCAGGCGTTGACCAAGGCGCTTGTGGTCTGTGGCCAGGAGAAGTTGGCCGACGAAATCCACGACTACATCCGCCAGCTCGCCTACGAGGCTCCACTCGGTGACGACATCGCCACTGAAATCGCCCGTCTGCGCGAACGGATGGAAAAGGAGATCGCCAAGGAAAACAGCGAGACCTTCAACATCAAAACCGGCCGTGGCGGCATGGTCGATGTCGAGTTTTTGACCCAGTATTTCCAGCTGCTGCACGGCCGTGACAATGAGGAGTTGCGCGAAACCAACACCTTAAAGGCCTTGCAGAAGCTCAACGAGGCGGGTATTCTGAACGATACCGATTATGAAGCGTTGCGCGACGGCTACAAGTTCCTGCGTCGTCTAGAGAACATGTTGCGCCTCGTTCACGACCAGTCGATCAGCGAGATCTCCAGCTCTCCCGAATACCTCAACAAGCTCGCCTGGCGGCTCGGTTACGAGAGCGACAACGGCAACATGAGCGAGCGGCTGATGGACGACTACCGGCGCAACACCGAAAATATCCGTACTATCTTCAACCGACACCTGCAGCCCGATCAGGGTAGCGGCGGAACAGGCGGACCGAAACATGGCGACTGAGCGTCACATCATTCTGGTCGACAACGACCAGAACATCTGTAAATTCGTCGGAGAGTTTCTCAAATCGAAAGATTTCTCGGTGAGCAGTTACCCGAGCGCCGAAGATGCCCTCCCCGAGCTGGTCGAGGGAAAATTCAAAATCGCCATCTTCAACATCGACCTGCCCGGGATGTCGGGCTGCGACCTCTGCAAGAAACTCCGCCAGAACCCGACCACAGCCTACCGGCCGGTGATCATGATGACCGCCATCCACCACTGTCGCGACCAGATCGAGCAGGCGAAGGAGAATTTCGGAGCGACCGAGACCCTGCTCAAACCGTTTTCTCTCGACACCCTCTACCAGAAAATACTCTCCCTGCTCGACGAGGAGTACACGGTTTCCGACCTGAACGACCGGGAGGTGGCAACGATCCAGGGCCGCCTGACCGAAACCCCCTTCCCCAAGCTTTTGCACGACCTCTACGCGCTCAAGGTGACCGGCCTGCTCCATATCAACCTCAACGAACGGAAGAAGGTGATCTACTTCATGGAGGGGTACCCGATCTTCGTCCGTTCCAACCTGATCCGTGAATGCCTCGGCAAGCTGCTGGTCCGCAAGAGCTACATCACCGAAGAGGAGTGCGATGCATCGCTGAAGAAGGTCAAGGAGACCGGGCGGCTGCAGGGGACGGTGCTGATCGAAATGGGCTTCCTGACTCCGCAGCAGCTGCACGACGTGTTGAAACAACAGGCGACCGAAAAGCTGCTCGAGGTCTTCTCCTGGAGTGATGGCGAGTACCGCTTCACCCATGCTAAGGATTTCAAAAAGAACATCACCCGGATCAATATGGCCCCGGCTTCGCTGATCCTGCAGGGGATGCGTCGCTATTACAGCGAGGAGGCGATCGACACGATCCTGGCACCGCACCTTGGATCCTACCCGGCGCTCTCCGGAAACCCGCACTACCGCTTCCAGGATATCGACCTGACCCCGCGTGACGCGCAGATCCTGACCGAATGCCGCGGCGATATAACCTTCGCCCAGATCCTCGAGAAGAACCCGCTATCAAGGCTTGAGAACAAGCAGCTCTTCGCGGCGCTGCTGTCGGTCAAAATGCTGGAAAGTCGGGAAACGCCGCTCTCTCCGGAGGAGCAGGCAACCCTGTTCGAGGACGCTCCGGTCAAGAACGAAAAACGGGAGGAGTTCCTCAACGACTACAGCCGGATGATGCAACAGGACTATTTCGCCCTGCTCGGCGTCTCCCGGGACGCCGGGACCGAAGAGGTACGCAAGTCGTTCGTCCGCCTCGCCAAGAAGTATCACCCCGACCGTTACCTGCACGACAACATCTCGAACGACCTCAAGCACAAGATCAACACCCTCTTCCAGCAGATCGGCGAAGCCTATGAGCTGCTCTCCAAGCCGGACGGCAGGCAAAAATATCGGGCGGAGCTGAAGGGGACGGTCAAGAAGGACACCGAAGCGGCCGACATCTTGCTCGCCGAATCGGCGTTCCAGAAGGGGCTGGTCCTGATCAAGGTCAACAAGTTTGCCGAAGCGAAGAAGGAGTTGGAAAAAGCGGTCAAGCTCTACTCCGAGGAGCCGGAATATGCCTGCCACCTCGCCTGGGTGAAGTACAAGCTGGCCGAAACCGACAAAGAGAGAGAGCAGGCCAAGTCGATGCTGCTGCAGGGGTTGCACGTGAACCCCGACCTCGACAAGGGGCACCTCTACATGGGGAATATCCTGAAGGCGGAGGGGAAAGAACGGGAGGCGGAAAAACGGTTCGAACGGGCCATCCAGTGCAACCCGAACAACACCGAGGCGTTACGCGAGCTGCGCCTCTTCCAGATGCGCAAACCGCGCGAAGGGAAAGCCTCTTCCCTGCTTGGCAAGATGTTCAAAAAAGAATAGACGGAACTCTCTTATTCGCCCGCAGCGACTTCCGGAGCACCCAGCCTCTCCAACACGAAATCGGGCAGATCGAAGTAACCGAGGGCGGTCCGGAACCGATACCCATCCATCTTCGCCCTGACCTTTTCCAGGTAACGCCAGATCAAAAAAGACCTGAGCCGGTCGCGCTGTTTCTTGTCGATACCGCGAAAAAGCAGGCCGACCGTAAACGCACCAGCCTCCTCCCGGCCGGGGACCGCGTAAATCACCCGACTGTCGATCCGCATCTCCTCGCCATCGAGGGTCAAAGAGATAACGACAGACTGGTCACGTACCAGTTCACGGTGGTAGGAGAATCGGCAACCCATGTCGGAGAGGGAGCGGAGTCGGGCCGAAACCGTGCTGTCATTGACGGTGACCAGGGCGCTCATTTCGACATTCATGCGGATATGTGTCCGCGGCGGGCGGTGGAAGCGGTGCTCGAGCTTTTGCCACAACGCCTCAAAGGTGATCGGGACATTGAGCCGGTCCGCCCCCTGGTACCGGGAGCGGGTCATCCAGATTGCCCGTTGCCCCGGCAAGGGAGTCGCCTGCCCTTCTTCGGCCAACAGCAGCACTTCGGGATGATCGGGCCGATGCAGCTCGAACTTCCAATGTGTCAACAGGTGGCGCAGGAATTCGTTCAACTCGTCAGAGCTGCTGACAATCGCTATTTTCTTGGTGACGGTCGAACGATCGATAACATCCTGAAGCATAGCCCTCTCCCGGCTCCGAACTAAATTGCATATATAGAATATAACAGTTTTTTTGTGATTCAGGGCAAACCCAGATCGAAATCGGTAAGATTTTTATCGAGCAGATGACGCGGCTGCACGTTGCCGAGCGCGGTGAGCATGCTCTTTTTCAGGTGCCGGTTCTCGGTCGCCAGCTCACGGATCAGCCCTTTCATCCGTTGCCTTTTCTGGTCGACTTCGCCGCAGACCGGACAGGCGCAGCAGACGATCGGGAATTGCTGCTCGCGACTGAAACGGATGATCTCACCCTCCTCGACATAGACCAACGGCCGGATGACCGTGTGCCTGCCGTTATCGGCGGCGAGCTTGGGACTCATCGCCTTCAGGCTACCGACGTAGAACTGGTTGAGCAGCAGGGTCTCGATAAAGTCGTCGAGGTGGTGGCCGAGGGCAATCTTGTTGCAACCGAGCTCATCGGCCAGAGTGTAGAGCACCCCCCGGCGCAAGCGCGCGCAGAACGAGCAGTAGGAGGTGCCAGGTTTCCGCTTTTCCTCGATGATCTCGTAGCAGTTGGTCGATTCCACCCGGTATTCGAAACCATGATCGGCGAGGTGCTTTTCGACCACCTCCTTGCGGAAGCCGGGGAAGCCGGAGTCGACGTTGACCGCGACCAGTTCATACTTGATCGGCGCCCGACGGCGCAAGGCGTCGAGAACGTGCAGCAGGGTGTAGGAGTCCTTGCCGCCGGAGACGCCGACCGCGATCCGGTCCCCCTCCTCGATCAGGTTGAAGTCACCGACCGCTTTGCCGGTCAAGCGCTTGATCCGTTGGAACAGTGATCCTTGCAAAACAATTTTCCTTTTATGAATTAAGCAGTTCGGCTGTTTTAATCGATCTGGCGGAATTTTGCAAGGGGTAAGGCGAAAGAGCATCCCCCCTGAAACGAAACAAGGCGGCCAATCCGGCCGCCTTGCAGTCGATCGTTATTTCATTCCCCTTACAACTCCGCTTCAACCTCATCGGTAAACCGCTCCTTCAAACCGATCTTGTGCCGGAGATCCTCGAGCACCAGGTAGAGCGACGGGATCAGCAGCAGGGTGATGCCGGTAGCGAACATGATGCCGAAGGCAAGACTGATCGCCATCGGGATCAGGAACTGCGCCTGCACGCTGGTTTCGAGAATCATCGGCATCAAGCCGAAGAAGGTGGTCAACGAAGTAAGCAGGATCGGCCTGAAACGACGGAGTCCGGCGCTGATCACCGCATCGTGCCGGTCCATCCCCTCGATCCGCTTGCGGTTGATGTAATCGATCAGCAGCAATGAGTCGTTGACCACCACCCCGGTCAGGGCGACGATACCGAACATGCTGAGGATGCTGAGGTCGAAACCGAGGAGGAAGTGCCCGAGAATAGCGCCGACGATACCGAAGGGGATCGCCACCATGATCAGAAACGGCTGCGAATAGCTGCGGAACGAAACCGCCAGCAACGAGAAGATCGCGAACAGAATAAGCTGGAAGCCGGTCGCCATACTCTCCATCGATTCGCGCCGGTTCTTGTCCTCCCCTTCCAGGTCGTAGCTGAGTCCCGGGTAATCGGCGACCAACTCCGGCAGGGTGGTCAGCATCATCTCTTGGATGACCTCCTCGGCGTTGGCGACGCTGTTGTCGACGCTGGCGGTGACGTTGATGACCCGCTTGCGGTCGGTCCGGTTGATCTTGCTGAAGCCCCGATCCTGCTGGACGGTCGCCGCCCGGTTGAGCGGAATCTCGCCGCCGGCCGGAGTCCGGATCCGCATCGTCTCCAGGTCCCAGAGGTGTTCCCTCTTCTCCTCCGGGTAACGGACCACAACCTTGACCTCGTTGCGTCCCCGCTGCAGGCGGAGCGCCTCGGAGCCGTAGAAAGCGCCGCGCAGTTGCCGGCCGAGATCCTCTTCGGTGATCCCGAGGGTCCGCGCCTCCGGCTTGAGACGGAGCTTCACCTCATTCTTACCGAGGGTGTAGTTATCGGTAATGTCGCCGGTCCCGGGGTAGGCGGCGATCGCCTGTTTGAGCCGTTCCGCCGCCTGGTCGAGCACCTCGAAATCCTTGTGCGCCAACTGCACGTCGATATTGGCCCCGAGGTGGATCAGGTTCGACTCGAAGGTCAGGGTCTCGACCCCTGCAATCTCTCCGACCCGCTGGCGCCACTTGTTCGAGATCTCCATCGCCGGAATATTCCGTTTCTCGCTCGGGGTCAGGAACATGTAGATGTTGGAGAGGTTACTGCCGGAGGTGGAGGTCACCCCGCCCGGCCCCCGGTCGTTAAGCGCTGCCCCGATCACCGAGTAGAGCTGCAGCAGAATCGAATCGCCGGGCGGACGCTCGGCGTCGTACTCGCTTACCAGTTCAAGCCCCGTATCGACGATGATCTTTTGAACCGCCTCGGTCTTGTCGACCGGGGTGCCGGGCGCCATCTCGAGTGATACCGTGATCGCGTCGCCGTCGACCACCGGCATGAATCGAAATTTGACGATCCCACCGCCAACCAGGCCGACGCCGGCAATAAAGAGCAGGCCGACCGCCGTCGCAACGGTCGCATAGCGATAACGCAGGCAGAGTTCGAGCGTTCTCTGGTACGGTCCGTTGATGAACCGGTCGAGCATCTTGCCGAAGCTGCGCCGGGTCCGGTCGATCTTGCCGATCAGGCCGCCGTTGATCTCGCGCGGCTTACCGATCGACAGGTGTGCCGGCAGCACGAACAGGCACTCGACCAGTGAGACCAGAAGGATGGTGATGACGATCGCCGGGATAACGAGGATGAACTTGCCCATGATTCCGCTGGTAAAGAGCAGCGGCATAAAGGCGGTGACCGAGGTCAGGATGGCGAAGATGACCGGCTGCGAAACCTCGATCGCGCCGTCGATCGCCGCCTGGACATACGGCTTGCCCATCTGTCGGTGCTCGTAGATATTCTCGCCGACGACGATGGCATCGTCGACGACGATACCGAGCGCCATGATGAAGGCGAACAGCGAGATCATGTTGATCGACACGTCGATCGCCGGCATGAACAGCAGGGCGCCGAAAAAGGAGATCGGGATACCGAGCATGACCCAGAGGGCGAGCCGGATCTCGAGGAAGAGACCGAGGGTGATAAAGACCAGGACCAGGCCGATACAGGCGTTCTTCGTCAGCAGCTGCTTGCGGCTTTCGAACAGTTCCGACAGGTCGTAAAGGGTTGAGATCTTGACGTTCCCGGAAAGCTCCGTCTGCTTCTTCGCCACGTAATCCTTGACTGCCGCCGAGATCTCGGTCGGTTTCTGATCACCGACCCGGTAAACCTTGACCATCGCCGCCGGCTTGCCGCTGGCGAGGCCGTACTGGTCGGAATCCTCGAACCCGTCTTTCACCTCGGCGATATCGGCAAGGGTCACTTCGGTCCCGTCGGCGTTGTTGAGGATAACGATCCGTTCGTACTCTTCGCCGATGTAGCGCCGCTCCTTGGTCCGTACCAGGATCTCGCCACCGTCGGTCTTGATCGTTCCGCCCGGCAGATCGAGCGAAGCCTGGCGGATGCGGGCCGCGACCCGGTCGAAGGTCAACCCGTAACGACGCAGGTTCTCCTCCGGAATCTCGACCGCGATCTCGTAGGGACGCACCCCGCTCAGATCGACCTGGGTAATGTTGTCGACCAGCAGCAACTCGTCGCGCACCTGCTCGGCCAGTTCACGCAGGCTCCGCTCCGGCATCTCGCCGGCGACGACGACGGTGATGACCTCGCGCCGGTTGAGCAGTTTGCTCACCACCGGCTTCTCGGCATCCTCCGGAAAGGTGATAATCCGGTCGACTTCGCTCTTGATATCCTGTAGCACCAGGTCAACGTCGGCGTCGGTCATCACTTCGGCGACCACACTGCCGAAACCTTCACCGGCGGTCGCCTTGACCTGCTTGATGCCGTCGACCCCGGTCAGGTTCTCCTCGATCTTGAGCAGAACCCCCTCTTCGACCTCTTCCGGCCCGGCGCCGGGATAGGCGACGCTGACCACAATCCGGTCGAGCGCGACCTCGGGGAAGACCTCCTGCTTGATACTGGAAGCGAGGATCAGTCCGCCGACGATGAAGACCAGCATGAGCAGGTTGGCGGCGACATGATTCTTCGCCATCCAGCGGATCATATTGCTCATTGCGCATTCTCCTGCATCTGCGGCCGCAGCAGCATCCCGTCAACCGCCGCCGCGAGACCGGTCAGCACGACCCGCGCCCCCGGCTCGATTCCGGATGCGATCAGGATTTCCTGCCGCTCGCGGCGGATAATCTCGACCTTTTCGATCTTCAACCTGTCATCATCGGTCACAGTCCAGACGGTATCGTTATCGCGCAGGGACTGGCGCGGGATGGCGATCACCCCGTCCAGGACATCCCCGTGCAGGGTGACCCCAACGAACATGCCCGGTTTGAGCCCGGTCCGGTCTTCTCCGTCTACTGAACCGCCGAACGGATCGCTGACCGCGACCACGACCTTGGCCATCCGGTTTTGCGGGTCGACCTCGCCGAGGGATCGGGAGATCCGGCCCGACCATTCGAACCTCTTCTCTCCGAGCTGCATGTGAACCTGGGCGGTCGAACCAGCCCCTTGCGTCGACTCGCCGGGGATCTGCAACCAGACCTGCTCTTCCAGTGGGATCGGCACCACGATTTCGACCTCGTCGGTCCCGGCGACTTTCGCCACCGCGGTCCCGGCCCGCAGATACTGGCCGATATCGACCTGCTCGGAACGGACATAGCAATTAAACGGGGCGTAAACTTTGGTCCGGGCCAGGTCGAGTTCGGCCTGTTCGACCATCGACCGGGCAGACGCCACCTGCGCCTTTGCCGCCTTCAGTTGCGGTTCGTACAGGGTCAACGGATTTGCCTGCTTTGTGCTGTCGCTTTCGATCCGATCCCATTCGAGACGGGCGATCTCGGCCTGACTCTCGTTGCGCATCAGCTCGAGTTCGGCCTGGGCCAGGCTCGCCTTCGCCCGTTCCAGCGCCAGCCGGTAGTCGACAGCCTCAATGGCGAAGAGCATCTCTCCTTTCTTGAAGAAACCACCTTCAACCATCTGCGCGGCGAGTGTTTCGACCTTGCCGCTGACCTGGGGCGTGATATCGGCTTCCTGGCGCGCCTGCACGGTACCGGTCCCGAGAACGGTAATCTGCCGCTCACCTGCACTGGCCGCCATCACCTCGATCAGCGGTCCGGCAAACGCGGTCGCCCGCTTCTGAGGCACCGAACGGGTCTTGACCATCACCACCGTGATCAGGATACAAACCAGTAAAATCAGGATCGGCAGACCGACTTTCAACAATTTCTCTTTTTTGCTCATGACTTAGTTATCCTGTTTGGCATTCCGCTGTTCGATTTCTTCCATCATCCACTCGCCGCCGAGCGCCCGGGCCAGGCTGATCCGGGCCGAGAGCAGCTGCCGGCGGGCTGTCAAAAGCCGGCTTCTCGCCTCGAAGTGGCCCCGCTGCGCGGTCAGGACCGGCAGGTAATCAGTCACCCCGAGGTTGTAGCGATCGAGAGCCAGACGCAGGGTCGAACCGGTCGCCTCTTCCATTCGGACCAGACTCGCGATCCGCTGTTCGGTTTCACGGTTGTCGGCCAGTGCATCCTCGACCTCCTGAAACGCCTCGAGCACCGCCTGTTGGTAAGCGGCAACCCGCTCCCGGACCACGGCCCGGCTCTTGCTAACCTCGGCCCGGCGCCGGCCGGCATCGATCAGCGGCATGGTCAGGTTGCCGAGCAGCCTCCAGAAATCACCTTCGATCAGGCCTGTCGAAAGATCCTGTCGACTCGATCCGTAACGGCCGATCAGGTTGATCGACGGAAAGCGATCGGCGATCGCCGCCGCGACCGAGGCATCGGCCGCCTCGACAAGATGCAGCGACGACCGCAGGTCGGGCCGGCGATTGATCAAGTCCGAGGGCAGACCGACCGGGAAGAGCTCCGGGGTCGGCGGAATCACCGCCAGTTCGCCGCCGAAGCTGCGGTCCGGGTAATGCCCGAGCAGCACCGCCAGGGCGTGCTCGGTCGTCGCCAGGTTGCCGGCGTAGAGGTGCTGATTCGCCTCGGCACCGCTCAGGCTCTGCCGTGCCTGGTAGAGGTCGACGGCCGGCACCAGGCCGAGCCGGTAACGCTCCTCGACCGTCTCGACCGTCTGCCGGTAGGAGTCGACCGTCTCTTCGGTCAACGCCAGTTGAGCCCGCTGCTCGACCGCAAGGTAGTAGAGTTCGGCCAGGTTGGCCGAGAGGGTCAGGTAGAGCGACTGCAGCTCTTCACGGGAAGCGCTGAACGCTTTTCCGGCTGCTTTCGCCCGCGAAGCGAGCTTACCCCAGATATCGAGTTCGAAGGCGGCCGCCCCGTTCAAGCTGTAGCTATCGCCATCGACATCGCCGAACGCCGAGGGTTCCTCGAACTTGCTCGCCTGCCCTTCGAGAGAAAAAGACGGCCAGCGGGCGCTGCGGGTGGTGGTCAGGGTTGACTCGGCCTGCTGCAGCCGCGCCATCACCTGCTCGATCTGCAGGTTATCGGCAAACAGCGACGCCATCATCCGGTTCAACTCCCCGTCGTCGAAACGCAGCCACCAGCGTCCGCTGGCAACCTCGCCGGCATCCTGTTGCTGCAGCTCGACGAAAGAGGCCGGTATCGCATCGGGCGGCGCAACCTCGGTCGGCCGGTGCAGAGCACAGCCCGACAATGCCAGCAGCAGACTGCAAAATACAGGGAGAGGATAAAATCGTTTCATCGCTCCACCCCCGCGGTAATAAAATCGAGCAATTCTGTCGTTAAGTGGTCGATATCGACATTCCGGTTCAACCCCTCCGGCAGCAGCTCAAGCTTGGTCAGAACCCGCATCATGTGAGTGGTCGAACCGAGGGCAAAATGCAGCCGCCAGAAGATAGTATCGGCATCGAGGTCGGGTCGCGACATCTTCAGCAACTCGAAGAAGGTCATGAACAGCGGCATGATGTGGTGAATGAAGACGTTGCGGACGGTGTCGTCCGGGTCTGTGATCGCCCGGGCGACCAGGGTGCTGAAGTTTTCATTGCCGGGATCCTGGCAGCAGAAATTGACTGTCGGCACGATGAAGGCCTCGAGCACTGCCCTCGGTTCCGGCGCCCGTTGCGCTGCCACCGCCTCCTGTCTGACCGCCTCCAGTTTCTCCATGCGGATCGCGTTGAGCGGTACCAGGCGCCGGGTCAGGACCTCCTAGAGCAGCGCCTCCTTGGAGCCGAAGTGATAGTTAACCGCCGCCAGGTTAACGTCGGCCTCGGAGGTAATCGACCTGAGCGAGGCGAAATGGAAACCGTCGCGGGCAAAAAGCGTCTCCGCCGCATCAAGGATGCGGGTCTTGGTATCGGGTTGACTCATGAGCGAGAACCTTCCTTCAGAGTTCAATATAATCGATTAAAACAAACGTTTGAATTAAATGTCAAGGATATTTGCACGATCAATTGCGAAGAGTTCTGCCGCATGGTAATAATATCGCTTGTGACCGTCTGTTATTGCATTGTTCAGGAGGAATCATGAGTTCGCAAGCTACCGGAGCCCGGATCCTGCTCACCCTCGCCGCCTTCGTCATCGTCGTCGCCGGACTACGCGAAGCGGAGGCGATCATCGTCCCCTTCCTGCTGTCGGCCCTGGTCGCCATGATCTGCACCCCGCCCCTGTTCTGGCTGCAGCGCAAAGGGGTTCCGACCGCCCTTTCGGTGCTGATCATCGTCGGCGCCATCATGGTCATCGGTTTCATCTTCGGCACCATCATCGGCACCTCGCTCAACAGCTTCGCCACCAACGCTCCTACCTACCAGGCCCGGTTGAAAGAGGAGACCGCTTCATTGTTGGGCTGGCTGCAGGGGCATGGCGTCGACATCTCGATGAAGGTTCTCAACGATTACTTCGATCCATCCCGGGCAATGCAGATGATCACCGCCAGTCTCAAGCAGCTCGGCGGGGTTCTGACCAACGCCTTTCTGATCCTGATCACCGTCGTCTTCATCCTGCTCGAAGCATCAGGCCTGCCGATCAAGTTGCGCCAGGCGCTCGGCAACCCGGATGAATCGATGAGGCATTTCAAAAAAATCACCGAAAACGTCAAGCATTACCTCGCCCTGAAAACTCTGCTCAGCCTCGGCACCGGAATCTGCGTGACCATCCTGCTGCTGATTCTCGGCGTCGACTACGCCGTACTCTGGGGGATCATCGCCTTTTTGTTCAACTACGTGCCGAACATCGGCTCGATCATCGCTTCGGTGCCGGCGGTGCTGCTCGCCTTTATCCAGTTCGGCCCCGGCAAGGCAACGATCGTCGCCGGCGGCTACCTGGCGATCAACATGCTGTTCGGCCCGGTCATCGAACCGAAGGTCATGGGCCGTGGACTCGGGCTCTCGACCCTGGTCGTCTTCCTCTCTCTCGTCTTCTGGGGCTGGGTCCTCGGGCCGGTCGGGATGCTGCTGTCGGTTGTTTTGACCATGATCGTCAAGATCGCGCTGGAAAGCCGCAAGGATACCCGCTGGCTCGGCATCCTGCTCGGCAACCCGGAAGCGCCGGAGCCGGTCGAGGTCGAAGAGTCCTGAGGTGAAAGCGACCCGCCTCTTCAGTGGCGATGACGGCGAATCGCATTTCGAAGATTTCGATATCCCGCTATCCGATAGCGGCGCGATCGGCCATCTCTCGGAACAGTTCGGTACAACCAGCATCATCTTCCGCGAGACCACGGCGATTACGATTTTTCCTGGCATACTGCGCCGCAAAGACAATACGTGATCAGGCTCGAGGGGAAGGTCGATATCGAGATCGGTGAAGGCACCGTCCGCCGCTTCGGGCCGGGAGACATCCTCCTCGCCGAGGACACTACCGGCCGGGGGCATATCAGCCGGGCCGTCGCCGGTGAGCCGCGCCGCTCAATTTTCATTACGCTTGATTGACCCTTCCCAGCGGTCTGCTAATCTCTAAGCAGAGCATTATGTGCCGCCCCTTCCGGCCGGGAGATAACCGATGAGTAAAGAGAGAAAGTTTCAGCGCATTCCTTTTTTATGCCAGTCCGTGGTCAAGTGCAGCGACCGTAACTATGCGGCCGAACTGCTCGACATCTCGATGAAGGGCGCCCTGCTCAATATCCGTGACCTGCCCGATGGGCAGCTCGGGCACACCTGCTTTATCGATATCAAGCTGGAGAGCAGCGACATCCACCTGCTGTTCGAGGCAAAACTGGTCCACCGGGAGGGGGAACACGCCGGCTATGTCTTTCAGAGTGAAAATCTCGAAACCTTTACCCACCTGCGCCGCCTGCTCGAGCTGAACCTCGGTGACGACGCCATCGTCAATCGAGAGTTGTCCGACCTGTTAACGCCGGAAAACAATGAATAACAGACAGGAATTAAAACAGGGGCTCCGACTCTTCCGAGTCGGACCATCAAAAAGCAGCCGATAAAAACATTTCTTTCTCTGGCAATAAAAAAATCAATTCTGTATCATATGTGTCGACTTTTCGTGCACGCATTATCAACCTGATCTCTCGGGTTTAACCAAAGTAGTTGGGCCCAATATTTGCTTTAATTCAGCTTATTAATTTTATCATTTTTCCTATAGACAAAGCATATTCCTTATCGTTTTTTTTAAGCAACCAATGAACCGTTCAGCCCTAAATCGCATCTTTTTGCTTTTTATTTTCTTCTCCTCCGTAGCCAGTCCGACCTGGGCGGTACAGGCGCACGGAGGGGCCGAGGGACTGGTCTCCCACCAGATCGGACACATCCTCTTTACTATCGGCATGGCCTACCTCCTGCTCCGTCTCCGGACCATCCGTTTTCAAAAGAAAGGCTGGTTCGAATTCAAGCTGTTTCTCGTTTTACTGATCGCCTGGAACATTATGACGTTCACCGGCCACTGGATGAACGAAATCGTGCCGGCAGAAAAGTTCGTCAAATCCCAAAACCACACCGCAACCTTCCGTATCGATAATCTTTTCGATGGCATTTACTATGCCACCCGGCTCGATCATCTTATCCTTGTCCCCTCTTTCCTCTTCCTGCTGGTCGCCCTCAAAAAGTGGAGGAGGGAAGTATGATCGTCCCCTGGCGCCCGGTCGTTTTCTGTGACATCGGCGGATCGGTACTGATGCTGCTCCTCTCCTGCTGGTGCGCCCATCTCGCCTGGCAGCTGACCCGATCAAGGCCGGACAACATCTTCCGCAATTATATTTTCCTCTTTACGCTGGCGATTGTCTTCTTCTCCATTTCCCGTTCCTTCGGCCACCTGGTCAAGCAGATCCTGCTGCTCAATGACATGCCACTGATCTGGCAAGAGATTGCTCCGTTCAGCGGCGCGCTTAACTCGACCGCCTTCGTCGTTATCTTTGCCTTCGGCATCTCCTTCCAGCGTTTCCAGAAGGTGCATAACGAGATCGAAAACTACAAGAACAACCTCGAGGAGATGATCGAAGAACGGACGGATGAACTGGAGAAATCGAGGAACACCCTCGAGAACATTCTCAACAACTCCAATCCGACCAACATCACCGACCTCAATTTCAATATGATCCGGGCCAACGACGCCTACTACCAGATCTGGCCGCGCACCGGAGTAGAAGACGATGTCGTAAGGTGTTACGATTCACGGCCCGGCGTCCACTGTCATACCGACAGTTGCCCGCTGGTGCAGATTATCGGCGGACGGGAAGTGGTGACCCAGGAGGTCTCGAAGCAGTTCGGCGAGGAAACCCGGCATTTTATCCTGACCGCCCGTCCGTTCCGGGATATCGACGGCAAGCTGCTCGGCATGGTCGAAACCCTGCAGGACATCACCCTGCGCAAGCAGGCCGAGATCGCCCTGGTCGAAAGTGAATCGCGCTTTCGTAAGATTTTCGAATCGAACCCCGACCCGGTGATCCTCGCCCGGATGAAGGAGGGAACTATCCTCGACGTCAACCGCTCGTTCGAAACGGTGACTGGGCTGTCACGGCAGGAAGCAATCGATCAAAGACCGGAAGACCTCGGCCTCTGGGCCGATCTCGAATCACAGGAACCGTTCCGGCAGACCCTGAAGAGCCGGGGCGAGATCAGTAATTACGAGGCCAACTTCCGGGTCGGCAGTGGAGAGGTCCGGACCGGCCTGGTTTCGGCGAGTGTGCTGCGGGTCAGCAAGGAACCCTGTATTTTGCTGGTTATCCGGGATATCACCACCGAAAAGGCGGCGGAGCGGACGCTGATCGAAATGGATCGGATGAAGAGCGAGTTCATCTCGACCGCAGCCCACGAACTGAGCACTCCCTTAAGCACGATGATGGGCTACACCGAGTTTCTGCGCAATCCGGAGGAGTTCGACAGTTTCAGCGACGAACAGAAGCTCGATTTCATCAATGAAATCTATGAAAACGGCGAATCCCTGAGCCGGATCATTTCCGACCTGCTCGATATCAGCCGGATCGAGAGCGGCAACCCGATTCCGCTGGTCCTGCAGCGTTGCAACCTGCCGACCCTGCTCGGCAAGAAAATCCGGGCCTTTACCACCCATAATCCCGAGCACCGTTTCCGGCTCGAACTGCCGGAAACGATTGAAAACCCCTCGATCCAGATCGATCGCCAGCGCTTCAACCAGGTTCTCGAAAACCTGCTGAGCAACGCGGTCAAGTATTCAGCCGCCGGGACAGAAATCGTCCTGCACGGACGTGAACTGGATAACGGGTGGGAGATCCGGGTCGAAGACCAAGGGGTCGGCATGAACGATGAACAGATCGCGCATGTTTTCGATAAATTCTACCGCGCCGACGCCTCGAACACCGCCGTCAGCGGTCTCGGCCTCGGCATGAGCGTGGTCAAGCAGGCGGTCGAAGCCCACCACGGTACAATCCGGGTCGAAAGTGCCGAGGGGAAAGGGACAACCGTCATCGTCACCCTCCCCTACACGGCCGAGTAGTAGACCGCTCCACCAGCCGATCCCTCCCCCAAGATATCTGCAATGCCCTGCCCTCGCAAGGTCAGATCATCGGCCCGATTTTGGTGTGTCTCATCTCCTCGCATTCCCGGAAATCCCAGCAACGGGTCTCTTTGCCTGGGGTTTCAACAACCAGGTGTCCCGAAGAGAGGATACATTCCTTGACGATCCCTTCTTCAGCCGAAGACGGATGGGTCACGAAGGCATCCCGCCCACCTTCGGCTTCAAGACAGACATGCGTAAACCGATCCCTGTTCATATCGCGCTCCTTTCTATGACTAATTTTATCCTCTTTCATGTTAACACAGCCTGTATTACAAAAGGGAGAGGGGCACTTCTCGAACGGACTTGACTTTCCCCCATTAAAAAGTAACCTCAAAGAGAACCCATTGTAATCACACGCGTTCTGTCAAGTTGTCCGTTACGGACAGACCGCCCGCCGATTCACTGAGCAGCGACACGCAGGAGTTCGAGTTTGGCTGAACCGAAAAGTCTGAAGCCGGTCTTCTCCGAGCAGAGATCCAGCAAGGCGAAAAACTACCGAATCGCCGCCTATTTGCTATTTATCACGGGAGTCATATTCTCCCTGAGCATCTGGAATCTGACCCGACAGGAGTTGAAAAAAGCAGAGCAAACCCGGCTTCAACACAATGCCGAAATGGTCCGGGTGATGATCGAGGAGCATCTGGACGATCACATTGCCGTCTTGCACGGCATGCGGGCCTTTATCGATTCGAGTGAACAGGTTACGCGCGACGAATGGCGCCGTTATATCCATGAACTCCAGATGGGACGCCAGTTCCACGGAGTACACGCCTATTCCTTTGTTCGATATCTTCCCCGCCAGAAAATCGATTCCTACCTCGCCCGCATTCGGGAAAATGATCTGCCCGATTTCACGATCGAAACTTCCGGCGATCAGCCCCACCTCGCCGTGGTCGAATATATCGAACCGTTCCTTCACAACCGAAGTGCTCTCGGTAAAGACCTGGCACAGAACGCGGTCAAGAATCAGGCGATGATCAATGCCGTCGAGTATAACCGGGCCACCCTGAGCGGACTGACCACCCATTCCTATGACGAAAAAGAAAGGCCCGGCTTTGCGCTGCTGCTGCCGGTTTACGCTGTTGGCAAACCGCTCGGGACCGTCGCCGAACGCTGGCAGGCGCTTATCGGATGGGTCGGGAACCCGATCGACATCGACACCCTGCTCTCGCAGATCGCTACAAGCTTCAAATTCCCGATCGATATCGAAATCTTCGACGGTGACCCGGATTCGGCCGAGCACCTGATCTACGACGACGATGGCCAACTCCGGACCAGTCTCGATGCCTCACCGGACCTGGTACCGAAAAGTGGTCACTTCAGGTTGATCGAGATCGATATTGCCGGACGGACCTGGTACCTGAATGTTATCTCTCTTCCCGCTGACAATTCCCTGATCGGGGGCGCCATGCCGATGACGCTTCTTATCTTCGGTCTCCTGCTCAGCCTTGCCGCAGCCATGCTGGTCGCCTCGTACGGCCGCCCTCTCGAAAAAGCCCAGGTTCTCGCCGAGAAGATGACGGTCGACCTGCGTGAAAACGAGGAGCGACTGCAGAGCATGTTTCGCGATCATGACGCGGTCATGCTCCTGATCTCGCCGGAGAGCCGACGCATCATCGATGCCAATGAAGCCGCTAGCCGTTTCTACGGCTACCATCTTGATGCGCTGCGCGGCATGGCGATCGACAATATTCAAGTTTCGGACGACACCACCGGGATCCCTCTATCGAACGGTTCCGATTCCGGCAAGGAGATCAAACATCGCCTCGCCTCCGGTGAAACCCGGGACGTCGAGGTTCACTCTTCAACCATTAAAATCAAAGAAGAGACTGTCCTCTTTTCGGTTATTCATGATGTCACCCCGAAGAAAATCTCCCGCCAAGCCCTGGCCGACAGTGAGAAATCTTATCGTTTGCTGTTCGACGAGGCTGCCCACGGTGCCGCCGTCGCCGATGTTGAAACCGGGATTATTCTCGCCTGCAATCTCAAATTGGCCCAAATGCTCGGCCGCAACGTCGAAGAGATTGTCGGGCAGCACCAAAGCTTCCTGCATCCGATCGACGAAGGGAACGAAACGGAGAGTTTTCAAACGCATCGTGACGAAAATCCGGGGCAGTTGATTCCCGATCAACTTTTGACTAAAAGCGGAGAGTTGATCGATGTCGAGATCAAAACCAACCGGATAATTTTCAACGACCGCCAAGCCTTGAATGGATATTTTTACGATATCACCGACCGCAAACGGGCCGAAAAGTCACTGCGTGAGAGCGAAACCATGTTCCGCCAGGTCTTCGAGATGAACCCCGACCCGGTTATCCTCACCCGGATGGCGGACAAAGAGATCCTGAACGTTAACAAGGCCTTCGAGAACATCACCCGGATCAGTAAGTTTGAAGCGCTCGGCAACAACTTTGACCAACTCGACCTCTGGGCCGACAATAATCGCCGCAGCAGCTTCTGGAAGCAGTTGGACCGGGACCACGAAATCAACTCTTTCGAGGCCGAGTTCAAGCTGCCCGGCAATCACCTCAAAACGGGCCTCTTTTCGGCGCGCCTGTTTGAAATTCAGGAAGAGCCCTCGGTTATGATTTCCATCCGCGACATAACGACCGAAAAAAAAGCCGAGCAGGGCATGCTCGAAATGGATCAGATGAAGAACGAATTCATCTCGACCGCTGCCCACGAACTGAGAACGCCGTTGAGCGCCATCATGGGCTTTACCGAACTGCTCTACTCGACCGACCAGTTCGGGCAATTCAGCCCGGAGCAGGTCCAGGAATTTCTCAAGGAGATCTACGGACGGGGCGAAGCGCTGTCCCGTATTATCGACGACCTGCTCGATATCAGCCGCATCGAAAGTGGCAGGTCGATCACGCTCAACCTGCACTCAACCGACTTTGTCGAGGTCCTGAAAAAAGCCGCCGATTTCTTCCGCCTGCACGATAAAGGGCACAGCTATCGACTCGAAATTCCGGAGCATTCGGATTCACAAAAGGTCCGGATCGACCACCAGCGGATCAACCAGGTACTCGAAAACCTGCTCAGCAACGCAGCCAAGTATTCGCCGGAGGAGACCGACGTTACAATCAGGGCTTTTGCGGATGAGGGGAAATGGCAGGTCGAGGTCGAGGACCGGGGGATCGGCATGAGTCCGGAAGAGATTGAGCGGGTTTTCGACAAGTTCTACCGGGTGAACGCTTCAAACACCTCCATTGGCGGCCTCGGCATTGGCATGTATATCGCCAGGCAGATCATAGATTCGCATGGCGGTAATATCTGGATCGAAAGCGAACCGGGTAGCGGAACAAAAGTCTGCTTCACCATCCCCTTCTCATCACCCAACATATAGTCCGGAAGAACAGGTTATCGCTCATTTGAGCTGCGGCCAGAAATCGTCCTGCCCGAGATCGGATGCGAACTCCGAGATGACCAACTCGGCATCCGGGTCCCCTTCGAGGATTGCGACATGAAACAGGGCGTCACCCTGGTAGACGAGCGGCAGCTGTAAACGGCCGACGATCAATCCGGTCACCGGCGACCGAACCGTATTCTCCATCTCGCCGAACGGGTCGGAAACAACCCCGAGGATATCTCCTTTGTCGACATGCCGACCGACCGCGGCCGACTTGATCAGCATGCCGCTGATCGGCGCACGCACCCATTTCGAGGTGGCGGCCTTGAAGATCGGGTGCGAGGCGGCGGTCCTGCGGCTGGTCAACATTCCGATAGAACGCATCACGTTGACCACACCTCGCAGTCCGGTCCGAATCGAAAGTTCATCGAAGCGGAAAGCCTCACCCGCCTCGTAAAGAAGGATCGGAATGCCGAGGTCGGCTACAGCCTGGCGCAGAGAACCATCCCGCAGGTGGGAATCGATCATCACCGGCGCTGAGAAGGCTTCCGCCATCTCGGCCGTTGGCCTATCGTCGAGACAACCCCGCACCTGTGGCAGGTTGAAGCGGTGATTCGCCCCGGTGTGCAGATCGATGGCATGCGTACAATGATTGTAAACCTCTTTCAATAACAGATCAGCCAGCCGCGACGCGAGTGAGCCCTTGACCGATCCGGGAAAGGATCGGTTGAGATCGCGCCGATCAGGCAGGTAGCGGCTGCGGTGGATAAATCCGAAGCTGTTGACCACCGGGATAACGATCAAGGTGCCGCGCAACCGGTCGATGTTGCGCCGCTTGAGTAGTCTGCGGATAATCTCGACGCCGTTAATTTCATCACCGTGCAGGGTCGAGGTCACGACCAGGCGCGGCCCCGGACGCCGGCCATGAATGACATGCACACCGAGGGTCATTTCGGTGTGGGTATAGAGCTTGGCCATCGGCAGGTCTATGGTCGCCCGCTTTCCCGGTTTGATCGTCACCCCACCGATGGTAATCGGATCCTGCATTTCAACCCTTCCCGCGGGTCCGGGTTTTGCCCGGCTTGGCCTGCTTCTCGATAAACTGGATGATCTGACCGGCGACATCCTTGCCGGTCGCCGTTTCGATACCCTCGAGCCCCGGTGACGAGTTGACCTCCATCACCACCGGACCGTGGTTCGATCGCAGGATATCTACGCCGGCGACGTTGAGCCCCATAATCTTGGCTGAACGAACGGCGGTCGAGCGCTCCTCCGGCGTCAACCGGACAAGCGTTGCCTTGCCGCCACGATGGAGATTGGAGCGGAACTCCCCATCCGCTCCCTGGCGCATCATCGCTGCCACCACCTTCTCGCCGATTACGAAGCAGCGCAGGTCGGCGCCGCCCGCCTCCTTGATAAACTCCTGAACCAACATCTGCGCTTTCAGGCCCCGGAACGCCTCAATAACGCTCTCGGCCGCCTTTTTGGTCTCGGCCAAAACGACCCCGATGCCCTGGGTTCCCTCCAGCAGTTTGACCACCAGCGGCGTGCCCCCGACCTGGGAGATTAGGTCCTTGGTGTACTTGGTCGAGTGGGCGAACCCGGTTACCGGAAGACCGATCCCCTTGCGCGACAGAAGCTGCATGCTGCGCAGCTTGTCGCGCGAACGGCTGATTGCCACCGATTCGTTGATGCAATAGACATTCATCATTTCGAACTGCCGGACAACGGCGGTGCCGAAAAAAGTAATCGAAGCTCCGATCCGCGGGATGATCGCATCGAACCCGGTCAACTCCTCGCCGCGATAATGAATGGTCGGCCGCTGCGAGGCGATGGTCATGTAACAGAGCAGAGGATCGATAATCTTGACCTCGTGACCACGTTCAACGATTGCTTCCGCCAGCCGACGTGTCGAATAAAGTTTTGAATTTCTCGACAGAATTCCAATCTTCATTACAACTCCCTTTGTTTGTATGCGTGTTGCAGTTTCCGCCCGCCAATAAAAGATGCGCCGGCATCAACATCGAAACGGCCGCGTAATGCAGTCCGGCCGAGCAACATCCGGAATTTCATGGTATCCCGGTTGGTCAGGGTTAACTCTACCGGCCAGCGTTCCCCCATGAATTCGACCTCCGACTCGATCACAAAACGCATCTCGCGATGTCCGCCGGAGTCGGTTACCGGCCGTTCGTCCTTGATCTTTGCCGTGCAGACGATTTCGAAATCGGTTTTCTTCTGGATGGGGTGAATTCCGAAACGGACCATCCTGATCCCCTCCTCTTCGAACGGTTCGACAAAGTAGGCGTGCAGGGCCGAGGTTCTGGCACCGGTGTCGACCTTGGCCTTGATCGCCGGAATGCCGAGTTCCGGCAGCGACAACCATTCACGCCAACCGATCTTTTTATTCATAAAACCTCACCCAAATAAATCACGACGGCACCAGCACCGTATTAGTAATTATCGCAAAATAGCAAGTCATAGCAATCATTTAAGCACATTCGGTTAAAATCACGATCATAAAAAGCCGGTTTAACTGCCGGACAGCTGTTTTTAGCGTTGTTATTCATAGATGTATTGCCAAATAGCTAATTTTGCGGCTACCGGCCAGCTTTAGCAACACCTGATTCTCGATTGTTATGCTTGGCATTACCATCTATATTCAGCAACTTGCCATTTTGCGATCCATTCAAAATCGGCTATTGGCATCTTTGATGCTAATTTAAAAGATCAAAACCGATAAAGGCAAAGCTGGAGCGATCCAGTGACGCAAAGCCACGGGCCTCACGCAGGCAGCCGGGCCGCCGAAGATAAAGCGGATCACGCGATTCGCAATGATGTCAGTAACGCCTCTCTTCGGCATGAAGGGAGGCGTTTTATTTATCAGGGAGAAATAAATTTATTGCCTGTCCGATGTGCTCAAGGAGGTCCCATGTCAAAGTGTATTTTTATCGTTGACGATTCGACAACGGCCCGTATGGCCCTGAAGTCGAAACTGGAAGGGCATGGATATGAAATCATCGAAGCGGTCGACGGGCTCGATGCCACCCGAAAATTGACCGGCCGGGAGGTCGACCTGCTGATTACCGACTATGACATGCCGAACATGAACGGTCTCGATCTGGCCAGAAGCGTCCGCCGGATGGAAGGGAAGAATTTTTTGCCGATCCTGATCATGACTTCGCACAAGGAAGACCGACTCAAGGACGACGCCAAAACCCTCGGTGTCGCCGGCTGGCTCGACAAGGCGGTCGATATGACCCGTCTGCCGAAGATGGTCAATCTTCTGATCGGTTCGTGAACTGCGAACCGCGTTAAAACCATATCTTAAATCGAAAATAATAAAGGCGGGCCATTCGGCCCGCCTTCTTGTTTTGTTCAGCTGTTCTTTCCGGATCAGACAACCGTCTCCATCGCCCAGATCCCGCACGGGCAGATGCCGGCGCAGATGCTACAGCCGATGCAGACTTCGTCGTCCGAGACGTACTCGAATCCGCCGTCTTCGAGGTCGACCCTCTGGATCGCCCCCTCCGGACAGGCTTCGAGACACATCGAGCAGTCGCGGCAGGTGCCGCAGGAGAGACAGCGGGCGGTTTCGTTTTTGGCATCGTCGATACAGAAGCGGCCACGATTCTGGGGGCGGAACAGCTCCTTGGAGAGACAACTCTGCGGAATCACTTCCGGCTTGTAAACCGGTTCGAGTTCGCGCCCGGCTAGGAAGTCGTCGATGAGCTTCGCCGCATCGGCGCCCTGGCCGATGGCGTGAGTGAGCAGGCCCGGCTTGATGGTATCGCCGATGGCGAAGACGTCGGCGGCGTGCACCGACTGCCAGCATTCATCGACATCCATCATGCCGCGATCGGTCAGCCATTCACGCGGTACGAAGGAGAGGTCGGGACGCTCGCCGATCGAGATGATAATCATGTCGGCTTCGAGCAGCTCGCCATCCTTGGTCCAGAGCCCCTTCGCGTCGACCTTTTCGGTAAAGACCGGCCACTTGATTTCACCGCCGAGCTTGATGAAATGATCGATCTCGTGCTTGAAGGCGGCCGGACGCTGGATATCGATCGCCGTTACCTTCTTGGCCCCCATGGCGTAGGCGCCGAGGCAGACATCCATGCCGGCGTTACCGGCACCGATGACGACCACGTTCTCACCGACTTTCGGCCGATTGCCGCGGTTGACCTCCTTGAGGAAGTCGAGCCCCTTGACCAGCCGCTCGTGCCCCGGGAACGGGATAACTACCGGGTTATGGGCACCGCTGGCGATTACCACCGCATCATGATCCTTGCGGATCTTCTCGAATTTTTTCTCATCGACCGGGCTGTTGACCTCGATATCGATGCCGAGATCCTTGATCCGCTGGATCTCCGATTGCAGCGAGTTTTCCGGCAGCCGATCGGTCGGAATAACTTGGCGCAGCTTGCCACCGACCTCTTCGTCCGCCTCGTAGACGGTCACGTTGTGACCTTCCAGGCGGAGCTGCCACGCGGCAGAGAGTCCACCCGGGCCACCGCCGATCACCGCGACGTGCTTGCCGGAAGCCTCTTTCGGCTGCGGCGACTTGGCGTCGAGGGAGAGTCGACCGAGTTCCTTCATCCCGACCGGCTTGTCAATGAACTGTCGGGTACAGGAGTCCATGCAGAGGTTCGGACAGACCTCGCCGCAGACCGAGGCCGGAAACGGCGAGTAGTTAAGCACGTACTCCATCGCCTCCTGAACCTTGCCGGCGCGCAGCAGATTGATACGGTTCTGGGTCGGGATCGCGCTCGGGCAGGAGACCTGGCACGGTGCACCGTACTTCTTGTCCTGCCATTGCGGTATCTTCAGTCGATCATCACCGGCATTGACCAGGCCGGCGATGTGGGTGTAATCATCCTTGACCACGTCGGCGAAGATGCCGCCGTCCTCGACCCAGTTCTGCAGGCGAAACTCGTGCATGGTCTTGCGCGAGCGGACCTGGCGCTCTTCGTAGGTTTTGGCGACGATCTTCTGCCACTGGCCGAAGTCGGTCAGCTCCTTGAACAGCTTCTTGCGCCCGATCTTGTCGAGGAAAACCGGCATCTTCTCTTTGAGGAACTTGCGGTCGGCGTCGTCGAGACCGAGCATCCAGACATCGTCCGACAACCCCTTGACCGGGCCGCGGACGTAGATGGTTCCACCGACCATGCCCATGCAGCCACGATCGCCAAGGACCGACTCGAGATCGTCGCAACCGTAGCCGCAGATAACGCCGATGCCTCCGCCCATGAACTCGAAGGAGAAAGAGCCGGTGTTCTTGAGAATCCAGAACTCCGGGGCGTCGTAAGCCGGGTCATGCTTCATCAGCGACCCGGAGCGGGTGCCGACCCGGCCGGCAACGTAGATGTTGCCGCTGGCGGCGCAGTGGGCGGTGGTGTCACCACCATCGCCGAGGATGGTCAGTTCGGCGCCGGCATTGAGCCAGCCGGCATCGGCCGGGGCCGAACCCTCGACCACGATCTCGGTTCCGTCGAGAGCGAAGGAGCCGACCCGCTGCCCCGGATTCTTGACCCGGAACTTGAGCGGTGAGCCATCTTCGGTCCAGAGGGGACCACCGATATCGTGGTGACCGGACGAAGTGATTTCAAATTCGGTTTCACCCTGCTCGAGCGCTGCGTAAACCTGCTGTAGCAGCTGCTGAGTCGAGATGCGACGATTCTTTTCATCAAAACCGATAATTTTTGCTGACATATCGGGTTCTCCTTAACAGACGTACTGAAGCTGAAGTTTGTCGGCGACAGACTGATCGGTTGAGACCAGGGCATCGGAACGTCCAACCGGCAGCGAGCTGTTGCCGATCGGGGCCATCAGCTTCTTGAACTCGGTATCCATCGCCAGGAAGTAGTTGACGATGTTCTGGGCGACCTTCTCCGGATCGAGGCGATGGACCAGCGGCCCTTCCTGGGTGGTTATGCCGACCGGGCAGAGGCCGGTGTTACAGGCGTTGCAGCGCCCCTGGTCGTTGCCGACACAGCCGGCCATCTGCAGGATCAGCTTGCCGGTGAAGACGCCGTTGGCGCCGAGGGCAATCATCTTGAAGGCATCGGCTGCGAGATCTCCGGTCTTGCCGAGGCCGCCGGCTGCCCAGAGCGGGATCTGCCCCTGACGCCCCTGGGCCACAGCGGCGAGGTAACAGTCGCGCAGCTTGGAGACGATCGGGTGGCCGGTGTGATCGAGAGAAACCTCGTGCGCCGCACCGGTACCGCCGTCGATGCCGTCGAGGAAGAAGCCGCCGACGATGTTGTACGGGTCACGGACCAGGTTATTGAAAACCGAAACCGAGGTGGCCGAGGCGGCGACCTTGATCGCGACCGGCACCCGGAACTTGAAAGCGGCGTTGAATGAGAGGAACATCTTCTGCACGCTCTCCTCGATCGAGTAGAGGCCCTGGTGGTTCGGTGGGCTGAGCAGATCGGCTTTCGGCACACCGCGGATCGCCTGGATATGCTCGGCCACCTTCTGTGCCATGAGCAGGCCGCCGTCACCCGGCTTCGCACCCTGACCGATCTTGATCAGGATACCGGCCGGGTCCTCGACCATGTGCGGCATCGCCTTGATGATCCGGTTCCAGCCGAAGTGGCCGGAAGCGATCTGCAGGATCATGTACTTGAGGTAGCGGCTCTTGAGCAAACGGACCGGGACCCCGCCCTCACCGGAACACATCCGGACCGGCAGACCGCACTCCTCGTTGAGATAGGCAGTCGCCATCGCAACCGCTTCCCACATCCGCCAGGAGAGCGCACCGATCGACATGTCACCGATAATGACCGGATAGATCCAGCGTACCGGCGGCATATTCGCCTCAGTCTGAAGCAACCCTTCCGGGCCGACTCCTAGCGGCAGCTTCTTCGGCGGCATGATCCGGCCGAAGGGCGCGAGCAGATCAAAGGTGTGACGCTGGGCATCGAGGCTCGGGTCGGTCATCTGCGAAATCCGTCCGACCCGGATCTTGTCTAGGGTCCGGGTCGCCGACTCGAGGTTCTTGCGTCCGCCCCGCTTGATCGAATCGCCGCCGAGGCAGCGGGTGATGATCGGGTGCCGGGTGTCGGGGTTACGCTCCGGGCCGATGGCGTCGTTCGGGCAGACCTTTTCGCAGATACCGCAACCGCGGCAGTAGTTCTTGATATTCTTGACCTGACGGATGACCGGCACCGCAGAGAAGCGCTGTTTCGGTTCGGGGAAATCCCCTTCCGAAAAGACCATGCGCCGACGTTCGACCTTGGCTTCGATCGCCCGGAACGAACAGGCGGCAACACACGATCCGCAAAGGGTACAGCGACTGGCGTCGTACTTGATCTTCCAGGGAAGATCGTTCGGCGTCACGTTCTGAACTCTCATTGTCTCCATCGCTGTACCTCCAGATTATTATCGATCGCCACGACTTCGCGTTCGTGCGGGTAGATATCGGTCTCCCAGTCACGATCCGGCAGGATCTCGTTGATCCCGCAGACCTCGGACGAGATGACCACCGTGTCTTCGGTGCGTCCGACGACGACCGGCCGCAGTTTCTTGGCATCGCAGCAGGTAAACATGGTGTTGTCGGGCAGAACCCCGATGATGGTGTTCGGACCGTTGATTTCGAGATGTGCCAGCGACTGCCGGATCGCCAGCAGCTGTTCCTTGTCCTCCCGGTGCTCGATATCCTCGAACGGCAGCGGGGTGATCACGTGCTTGAAGTAGGAGAGCGGCCAGCCGAGTTCATGATGAACGTAATGCAGGCTGTAGAGGAAGCATTGCGAGTCGGATTCGAAGCCGATGTAACCGCGATGCAGCTTACGCTGAAACTCGACGTTCTTCAGGTAGAAGGTGTTCTCGCCGTTGGCGAGCGCCGTGTAGCCCTGGAGGAAGAACGGGTGGGCGGCATAGCGGACGATGTCGTAGTTGGTGTTCTGCCGACACTGGGCGGTAATCACCCGGGCGGTGAAGTTCTTGTCCGGCTCCCACAGGTTGAAGTAGGTTCCGATATCACGCGGATCGCCAATCTCCTTGAGGGTGATGACGTCAGGCCAGAACGAATAAACGAACCCGAGCTCGTCCTTCTCCAGCGCCTTGCGCAGGATCAACCGCATATCGACCAGCAGATCTTCTTTCGCCTTCTGGTCGGCATTGCGGTACTGCCTCGGGTAATCAAAGGTTTCGAACACGTAGTTCGGCATGGCGATGATATCGAGTCCCGGCTGATCGCTGGTCTCCGGCACCCACTGCATTACCCGCTGGAAACCGGCCTCGTGCAGGATATCCTCGGCAATCTTTACCCCCTCGTCGGTGCAGGCCATCGACAGGGTCGGCATATCCTTGTAAGCTTCAAAGATTCCGCCAAGGTCGTGCATGACCATGGCGAACCCGGAATTGTCATGCCCTTTCTGCTGGGATTGCATCAGCTTAAGGGCCTGACACGGGTGAACGTAGTTCAGGCTTTTTATCGCTCCGATACGGCACATCTTGTTATTCCTCCGTAAAGTCTAATTTCTTGCGAACATCGGCCGAAAAGACCGGACCAGCCTATAGGAGCAAGGAGCATGCCAGCCCGAAAAAGCCTGACCGCACAGCTTGAAAAATAATTACAAGCCACTGTTTTTAAAGGGAAATCTTGCCAGATAGCGGCACAGAAACCGGGCTGCGAATCGACCGGAAGGAAGGGAGATTACTCAGTTTGTGTACACGACTTGTTCTACTGATGAAAAAAAAGGGCAGTACTGGTGCGAATGGCCTAACCGCAGAGAGTCCGATCAGGGGATGAGGCCGACCTCCTTGAAATACTTTGCTGCGCCGGGATGGAGCGGTGCGGTCAAGCCCTGCAGCATCCCTTCACGGGTCAACTCTGTGTAGGCGGGATGCATCGCCTTGAACGTTTCGAGATTATCAAACACCTCCTTGACCACGGCATAGACAATGGCGGCATCAACATCAATCGAGGTACAGAGCGTCGCCTTGACGCTGACCGACGGCACATCGGCGCTGTTGACGGCACCGGGGTAATAGGAGATCGGGGTTGTCGAGGTGATGTAGTAGGGGTAGGACTTGACCAACTTATCGATAATCGACTTACCGATATTGACGAATCGGACCTTGCGATGCCCCGAAGTCGCCTCGATAAACGAATCGTTCGGATGACCGACCGTGTAGAAAAACGCATCGAGCTGACCAGACTGCAGCATCTTCGCCGATTCGGCCGGCTTCAACCCGACCGCCCGCAACTCCTTTTCAAAATCGATCCCGGCCGCTGCAAGGATATCGATGGCATTACCGCGCTGCCCCGCACCGGGATTTCCGATATTGACCCGATGCCCCTTCAGGTCGGAGAGCTTCTTGATTCCGCTGTCGACCGTAGCCAGCAGGTTGACCGACTCCTGATGGATAGAGAAGACGGAACGGAGTTTCTCCTGCGGCCTTCCCTGCCACTCGGCCAACCCCTTGTACGCCTGGTACTGGCGATCCGACTGCACGACCCCAAACTCGAGGTCGCCGGCCATGATGGCATTGATGTTAAAGACGGAGCCACCGGTCGACTCGACCGTGGCCCGCAAGTTGTACTGACCCCGTTTCTTGTTAACCAGGCTGCTGATCGCGCCGCCGGTCGGGTAATAAACGCCGGTAATGCCACCGGTACCGATCGTCACGTAGGTCGTCCGTGCCGCCGTCGCAGACAAGGGAAGGCAAAGCAAGAAACACGTGAAAACAACCAGGACACCGAGAGGTTTTTTAGGCATTACAGGCTCCTTGCATCGTTTGAACGTCAAAAAGGAGGGATGCGAGTGATTATAACATGTTAAACCATACATACAACAAAAGACACCCTCGGTCAGACCCCCGCATCTTCGATACTGGCAAACGAATTGATGCGCCGGATAAAAGCGGTCAACAGGCCGAAGTTGCGCCGATTGAACTCGAAGGCGAGGCGCGGCAACGAGATCAGGTCGGGCTGGTCTTTCTCTTTTTCGAAGGCACCGGTCACCCGGAACCGGCTGCCCGGTGCGAGAATTTCACTGAATTCGCTCGAAAGAATACTGATCTGCTCCGAATCGAGCGGTGAGTTCAGCCGAATGACAAAGGTGTCGCCGACGAAACGGCTGGAATGGTAAACCCGGTAGAAATCGTCGATCACCTTGACCGCCTCGGCCGGATCACGGGTGATGGTGAACAGGCCGAAATCCTCGCCCGAGATCAGTCCGCGCTTGAGCAGGCTCGCCTTGACGAAGTCGAACCAGACCTCCCAGTAATCCCCATTTTCATCGTCGATCAGGACCAGCGGGATCGGCGGATTCTTGCCGGTCTGAATCAGGGTCAGCGTCTCCATCGCCTCGTCGAGCGTACCGAAGCCGCCCGGGAAGAGCGCCACTGCGTCCGCCTCTTTGAGGAACGCGACCTTGCGATTGAAAAAATACTGATAGATCAGAACCTTGTCGCTCTCGGTCATGACCGGGTTGGTGTCTTGCTCGAAGGGGAGACGGATATTGACCGCGAAGGAGTTATCGACCCCCGCCCCTTCGTTGCCGGCCTGCATAATCCCGCCGCCGCCGCCGGTGATGACCATGTAATCGCGCTGCGACAATAACCGCGAGAATTCGACGCATTTCTGGTAAATCGGCTCTTCCGGAGCCGTCCGCGCCGAACCGAAGATCGTTACCTTCCTGCGATTGCGGTACGGGCCGAAGATCTTGCTGGTGTAGCGCATCTCCTTCATCGTCGTCCGCATCTGCTTCAGGTCGGCCAGGTAATCGATGTCGTGCCCCGCCTTGAGCGCGCTGATAATCATCTCGCGAATAATGCGGGGATGATTAACCCCGACCAGCCCCATCAGTTCGGAGATCCGATCCTCGATCTCCGGACTGTTCTGCTTAAAATTCAGTTCCATGGGTAACTCCCAAAAGGGTTATTGAATAAACAATAGCATTTTATTTGCGGGTGAGATAGTGCGGCAGCTCGCCCTTCAAGATCAGCCCGCGCATGCTGCCACCGACGTAGCGCTGTGCAAACTGCTCATACTCGGCGCGAATCTGCTTTTCCAGGAGATAGAATTGAACAGACTTCGGACCGAGCCGCGGCTCGACTTCGTCACAGATAAAGGAGATACAGTTATAGGGCCGTTGGGCCGGCGCAAAAAGGCAGCCCTCGTCGTTGCTGTAGGGACAATCCCGGCCGAAATCAGGCAGAGGCAACGGCACACCGGCAACGACACAGGCCAGGACATTCGCCAGGCCCGGATGAAACCGCCCGTGGCCGCAACAGCGCTCGGCGCAATCATGGCAGGCTGCCGCGCCGTCGACATCGAGAAAGAGACGATGCAGCTCCTGCTGGAGCCGTGCGATCACCTGCACGTGTTCCTCGATCCAGTCCTTCTCGGAAAGCGGCGCATCCTGCCATTCGGCAGAAATCTGCGCAACAATCTTTTTCCAGAGGACCTTGTCGTTATCTAAAGACATGATTTATGCAATGGAAAAAAGTGGCTGGAGAGGGCCGTAAGCCGGGTTCTGTTCCCGGAACCGGTTACCCGGATCCGGGCGATGACCATTCATCTAGGGCTGCCGTTGCCGACAGCCTCGAGCAGCCAACCCGGAAGCTTCGGACGGGCCGTCCTCAAACGCTTCCCTATTCGGCCTTGCTCCGGATGGGGTTTACCGAGCATCCGGCGTCACCGCCGGACCTGGTGAGCTCTTACCTCACCCTTTCACCCTTACTCCTCCTTCGCACCGCAAGCGGCGCTCCGGCGGACAGGCCTTGCGGCTCGTTCGACAAAGCTTTAGCGAAGTTGAAGCGGTCTTCTCTCTGTGGCACTATCCCTGGGGTCACCCCCGGTCCCCGTTAGGGACCATCCCGCCCTGCGGAGCCCGGACTTTCCTCCCGTCCGCCCTGCGGCGGACCGGCGGCCATCCGGCCTTCTCCAGCCACAACGGTCAAGACGAAAATCAGGCTGTTGTGGCAGGATCGAGATACAGCATGCGGTTGCAATGCGGACATGTCTGTATTTCATCGAGGGTAAACAGGCGATTGTACAGCTGCGGCGGAAGATTCATGTTGCAGCCGAGGCAGATCCCCTGACGGGCCTCGACGATGGCGATCCCGGCACGACGATCAAGGAGCATCTCGTAGCGCTTGCGCAGCTGCTTCGGCAACTGCTCCAGAAGAGCATCCCGCTTGTCGTCGCCTTCGGTCAGCACCTTGTCACACGCCTCGATCGAAGACTTGATCTCGCCCTGCCGCCCTTCGACACTGCCGTTCAATTCCTCGAGCTCGCCCGCCTTCTCATCCCGGTCACCGGTCAGCGCTTCGATCTTTTCATCGAGACGGCCAATCGACTCCTGGATATCCTTGTTCATTTTCTTGGCGGAGTCGACCTCCTTGAGCAGCGCAACGTACTCCTTCTGGGTCTTGATCGTCGGTAATCTCTCCTCGGCGCGCTTGATATTCCCTTCTTCCACCAGGAGATCCTGGGACAGGTCCTTGCGCTGATCCTCGAGCCCTCCGATCTCCGCTTCGAGGCTGTCAATCATCTCCTGCACCTTGTCGAGATCGGCGGTGATCGTTGACTGCTCCGCTTCGAGCGCCTCCTTCTCACCCCGTTTGCGGATCAAATCCGTGTCCATCTCCTGCAAATCCCGCAATAGTTCCAACTTTTCTTGCACGTGCTTTCCTCCCGCTATTTCCTGTTTTTTGTTGCTATATGACCCTAAAAGGGTCCTGCTCCAGAGAGAGGGGCAGGACCTTGACGTCGAGATTTTTCTGTTGTAATCCGCTGCTCAGAACCGTGGCCAGGCCATCGATCATAATCCGCTCGGTGGCGAAGTGGCCGGCGTCGATCAGGGCCAGCCCGAGGCTCTCGGCGATCTGGGCATCATGGTACTTCACATCGCCGGTCAAAAGCAGGTCGGCTCCCTGCCGGGTCGCGGCCGCGACCAGCGAAGCGCCGCTGCCACCGCAGACGGCGACCTTGGCGATCTGCTTCTCCGGATCGCCGACAACCCGGACGTGATCGGCTGCGAGGAGTTCCTTGACCTGCTGCGCATACCGGCCCAAACTCTCCGGCTCTTCCAGGCGTCCGATCCGGCCGAGGCCGACATCGTTACGGCTATTGGCCAACGGCAGCAGATCGTAAGCGACCTCCTCGTAGGGATGCGCCTTGAGCATACGGGCGACCGATCGGCCGAGATGCTCCTTGGCCACGATCGTCTCGAGGCGGACCTCGGCGACCGATTCGTCGCGACCCGACTCGCCGATATAAGGGTTGCTCTCATCTCCGGAACGGAAGGTTCCGACCCCGTCGCCACGAAAAGAACAGTGATCGTAAGCACCGACCTGACCGGCGCCGCCGGCGAACAGAGCCTCGGCGACCGCTCCGGCCTGCTCCTGTGGCACGAACACGACCAGCTTGAACAGCTGTCCGTCGATCGATTCGAGCGGCTGCATCTGCTTAAGCCCCACCTTCGCCCCCAGCCAGTCGTTCAGCCCGCCGCGGGCACGATCGAGGTTGGTGTGGGCGGAAATGATCGCCAGCCCGGCCCCGACTGCACGGGTGACGAGTGCACCGGTCGTATCGTTCGGCGTGACCTGGCGCAGCGGCTTGAAGATCAACGGATGGTGACAGACCAGCAACTGCGCGCCTTCGGCAATCGCCGCCTCGATGGTCACCTCGGTCGGGTCGAGCGCCACCGTCACGGTCGAAACTTCGGCCGCCGGGTCGCCGACCTGCAGGCCGACATTATCCCACTCCTCGGCCAGAGTCGCCGGGCAGAAGGCGTTGATCAGCCCGAGAATATCCTGAATCCGTGTTGTCCTTTGCTTCGCCATAGCGCGTTAAAAAAGGGTGCAGCTGTATTTAGCGGCACCCTCCCTGTCTGAAATGTTCTTCCGTTTCGTATGTAAAAATGAGTCGATATCTCATGATAGTATGGTGGGCCCATCAGGATTCGAACCTGAGACCGACCGGTTATGAGCCGGTGGCTCTACCAACTGAGCTATAGGCCCTGCTAGAGGATTCAATTGTTTCATATCGTCAACCCAACTACTCGACAAAGCTCTTCAGCCGCTTGGCCCGGCTCGGATGACGTAGCTTGCGGAGCGCTTTCGCTTCGATCTGACGGATCCGCTCGCGGGTAACGGCAAAGTCCTGACCGACCTCTTCGAGGGTATGGTCCGACTTCTCGCCGATACCGAAACGCATGCGCAGGACCTTCTCTTCACGCGGCGTCAGGCTGGAGAGAACCCGGGAAGTCTGGTCCGACAGGTTGCCCTTGATCACCGCTTCGAGCGGTGTCACCACGCCCTTGTCCTCGATGAAATCTCCGAGCGAGGAGTCCTCCTCTTCGCCGATCGGGGTTTCGAGGCTGATTGGCTCCTTGGCAATCTTGAGCACCCGGCGCACCTTCTCCAGCGGCAGCTCCATCCGTTCGGCAATCTCTTCCGGGGTCGGCTCGCGACCGTTTTCCTGCACCAGTTGACGGCTGGTCCGGATCAGCTTGTTGATCGTCTCGATCATATGGACCGGGATACGGATAGTGCGGGCCTGATCGGCGATGGCGCGGGTAATGGCCTGGCGGATCCACCAGGTGGCGTAGGTCGAAAACTTGTAGCCGCGCTGATACTCGAACTTGTCGACCGCCTTCATCAGGCCGATGTTCCCCTCCTGGATCAGATCAAGGAACTGCAGACCGCGGTTGGTATATTTCTTGGCGATGGAGACGACCAAACGCAGGTTCGCTTCGACCAGCTCCGACTTGGCCTGCTTCGCCTTCCACTCCCCTTTTTGCACTTCCTTAAGCGAGGCGAGAAGCTCTTCCGGGGTAAAGCCCGACTCCTCCTCGACCTTCTTGAACTTGCGCTGCGCCGCCTTCAGCCGTTTTTCGACCGAAAGCAGGGTTTCCGGCGGCTTGCCGACCTCTGCGCAGACCTTCTTCGCTTCGGCGTCGCTCTTGCGCATGCGCCGCATCAGCGAGCGGACGTCCTTGCTCGGCATACCGAGCTCGGATTCGCAGGCATTGACCTCTTTCAGCCCCTTCTTGACCTGCTTGGCCAACTCCTTGAGCCGATCGACGATCTTGTCGACCTGATAGTCCTTCAGCCGGACCTGGCGCATCAGGTCAAACATCTCTTCCCGAATTTTATCGGCACGGGTAGCCAGTCGTTTCTTCTTGGTCTTGTCTTTCTCCGCCTGGACTTTCTCCTGCTGAGCCAGAAGCTTCTGCTCCCGCTCGCGGATCCCCTCCATCAGCTCGAGGAGTCGGACGCGCTGCTTCTCTTCGGCCTCGGCACCCTCCTCGTCTTCATAGTCCTTGGTGATTTCGGAGACCCTGATCTGACCCCGCTCCAGCCGCTCGCCGATCGAAACCACCTCCTTGACGGCGATCGGGGTCTTCATCACCACGCGACCGACCAGGGCATCGCCCTCCTCGATCCGCTTGGCGATCTCGACCTCCCCTTCACGGGTCAGCAGCGAGACCTGCCCCATCTCCCGCAGGTACATCCGGACCGGGTCGCTGGTGCGGCCGATGGTCCCGGCATCGAACTCGGTCGTCTCTTCCTCGTCATCGTCATCGGAAGAGTTATTGCCGGAGGTTTGGCTTTCGGAATGGGATTCGTCCTTTTGAGCCGAATCGACGACCTCGATATCCATCTCGCCGAACATGCTCATCACATCCTCGATCTGCTCGGACGAAACCATGTCGGCCGGCAGGACATCGTTCACCTCGTCGTAGGTGAGATATCCTTTTTCCTTGCCGATATCAATTAACTGTTGGACTTCTTCGATGCTGGTTTTTTTAGCCATGAAAAACGACCCCCGCGCCAGAGCGTTGGCGAAATTTTACGAAACTAAATTTTTAACGCAATTCAGTAAATATATCAAAGCTTTTTTTAACTTCTTTTCAATTTCTTGTTAATCTCGATCCGCTTCATCTGGAAATGGGTAATATCTTCGCCCCGCGCCGCGGCCTCCCGCTCCTGCCGATTGATCTCCGCCAGCTCTTCAGCCAGCCTTTTCTTTTCGACCGCCCGACAGCAGTCGGCGAAAAGCTGGGGCGCCGTCTCACCGAGCAGTTCCGCCTCTTCTTCGTTGAGAAGAATCAGGCTGGAGAGCAGCTCGACCTGCTCGCCGGAGAGCTGCTCATGATCGATCAGGTTCTCCTTCAGTTCCCCCTCAGGCCCTTCTGCCGACAGGATATATGTCGCCGTCTGGTGGTAGAGCTCGGTCGGGAAAAAGCTTTCCAGATCACCGGCCCGCACCTCGTTGCGATACTTGTCTTCCTTCAGCAACAGCAGACGTAACAGGTTGCGCTGCGCCTTGTCGCCGAAATCGGGGGCGCCGTTTTCAGTAACCGGTTTCCGTGCCGGCTGCACTGTCGGACGGGACTGCGCCGCTTCCCGTCTCGGGGCGGCCGCTTTGCCGCGCAGGACCGATTCTTCGAGCCCGGTCCGTTCGGCCAACGCCTTGAGGTAAAGGTCCCGCTCGATATCGCTTTTCAAAAGACGGAACTTTTCGAGAATCTGTTCGACTGCCCGCGCCTTCCCCTCGACACTCTCGCCATGCTGCTCGAGGGTCAGGTCGATAAAGTAATCGAGCACCGGCACCGCCGCTTCGAGTCGCTGTTTCATCTCCTCCGGACCGTGCGCCGCCAGAAATGAGTCGGGGTCTTCGCCGGCGGCGAGGGTTACCACGGCGACCGACAACCCCTCCGGCAACAGCACCTCCATCGCACGCAGGGTCGCCGCCCGTCCCGCTTTGTCCTGATCGAACAGGAGCAGAACCCGGTCGGTGTAGCGCTTGAGCAGCCGACCATGCTCGCCGGTCAGGGCGGTGCCACAGGTCGCCACCGCGTTGGCCAGACCGGCCCGGTAGAGCGCCATCTGGTCGAAATAGCCTTCGACGATAATGCCGCAGCCGTCGCGCCGCATCGCCTCGCGCGCCTGATCCAAACCGAACAAAAGGCGGCTCTTGTTGTAGATCGGCGATTCGGGGGAGTTGAGATATTTCGGCAGCGAATCATCGAGCACCCGTCCACCGAAAGCGACCACCTGTCCGCGGATATCGGAAATCGGAAAGAGCAGCCGCTTGCGGAAGAGATCATAGTCGCCGCGCCCCTCTTTCCCCTCGCGCAGCAGTCCGGTCTTTTCCCTGACCAGCTTGAGATCGAACCCTTTTTTCTCGAGATGCCCTGCCAGCGCCTCCCAGCGATCGGGAGCAAAACCGAGGCGGAACTGCTTGACCGTCTCGGCATCGTAGCCACGCTGCCGCAGGTAACGCCGGGCCGGACCGCCCTCGTCCGACTCGATCAGCAGCTGGTGGTAAAAATCGGCGGCGACTTCGTTGATCCGCACCAGCCGTTCGAACTCCTGGCGCCGCTTCTCCTCGGCCGGAGAGACATCTTCCTCCGGCACTTCGACCCCGACCTTTTCGCCGAGCTGCCGTACCGCCTCCGGAAACGACAACCCCTCGATCTGCATCAGGAAAGAGAAGACGTTGCCGCCGACCCCGCAGCCGAAACAGTGGAAGATCTGGCGCGGGCTGTTGACGTTGAACGAGGGGGTCTTCTCGGAATGGAAGGGGCAGAGCCCCTGGTGATTGGCGCCGGAGTGCTTAAGCGAGACGTAGCTCGAGATCACCTCGACAATATCGGTCCGGTCACGAATCTCCTGGATGATCTCTTCCGGAATACGGCTTCTCATTTCGCCCTCATCTCGATAACGGTCACGTTATCGCCCCCCTGGTTCGGTCCGGCCGCATGAAAGGCGACCACGCTGCCGTGCCTCGCCAGGCTCTCCCGGACCGCCTTGCGCAGAATCCCTTCGCCGGAGCCGTGCACCACCTCGACCTCGTCGACACCGTGCAGCAACGCATCATCGAGAAAACGTTCGAGCTCCGGCAGTGCCGCATCGACCCGCTTGCCAACCAGTAGCAGCCGCGGCTCGAACCGCTCCCGGCTGACACTCTTTTTGATCGTCGCCCGTTTTTTCCGGGTGGCGTAACGGCGTGGTTCATACTGTTCGAGCTGTCCGGCATCGAGCCGCAGCTTCTTGCCCTGGACATCGAGCTCGATCCGGCTGCCACTGACCTGGGTCACTTCACCATCGACCTTCAGGTTGGGGACATGCAAGACCTCACCCGGCTTGACATCCTTGAGCGCTTTTAGGCGCGGTGCCGGGGCGACCTTTTTCTGCTCCAGCTTCTTGCCGACATCCTTGATCGCGGCGACGACTTCGGCCTGCTCCGGAAGACGCTCACTCCGGCCGGCCTTGGCGAGCAACGCCTTGACCTCCCGCTCCGCCTCCCGCACCAGCTGCTCCCCCTTGCGCAGGCTCTTATCGAGTAACTTCGTCCGCTGCTGTTCGATCTCGTTCAGCAGCTGTTTGCGCTTGTTCCGTTCCGAGCGTGCTGTGGCGAGCTGCTGTGCCGCTTCCGCCCGCTCGGCGTCGAGGGTCTTGACCAGGTCGTTGAGCCGGCCGATCAGCTCCCGCCCTTCCTGCTCGCCGCGGCCGAGGTAGCTCTCGGCCCGCTGCAGAATATCATCCGGCAGGCCGAAGTGGCGGGCGATGGTAAAAGCGCCGCTCTCTCCGGGAATGCCGTAGTGCAGGCGGTAGGTCGGTCGCAGCGTCTGTCGATCGAACTCGACCGCGGCGTTCTCGACGTCGTCGTGCAGCTGGGCGTACCCCTTGAGCAGGTTCAGGTGTGTGGTCAACAGCACCCGGCTGCCGCGCTCGCGCAAGTCATCGATGGCGGCGATAATCAGTGCCGCCCCTTCGCCCGGGTCGGTGCCGGTCCCCGCCTCGTCGAACAGGATCAGCGAATCGCCGTCGGCCTGGTCGAGGATATGACGCAACCGCACCAGGTGCCCGGAGAAGGTCGAAAGGTGGGCCTCGATACTCTGCTCGTCACCGATATCGGCAAACAGCCGACCAAAGAGATGGACACGACTGTCGGGATGACAGGGGATATGCAGCCCGGCCTTGAGCATCAGCAGGAGCAATCCGGCCGTTTTCAGGGCAACGGTCTTGCCACCGGTGTTCGGTCCGCTGACGACCAGGACCTTGCCGTTTTCGCCGAGGCGCAGATCGATCGGGATAATCTGGTCCTGCACAGGCTCGCCGGCCGGGTCGAACAACAACAGCGGGTGTTTCGCCTGCCGTAAATCGAGCAGCGGTTCATCGACCAGATGTGGGACCTGGCCGTTGTAGCTCTTGGAAAACCGTCCGGCGGCAGAGCGGAGATCGAGATGGGCCAGAACCTCCTGGTTGACCAGAAGCTGCTCACGCTCCTCGGCGACCAGTCCGCTCAACTCCTGCAGGATACGGACGACCTCCTGCTGCTCCTCGCGCCGCAGCGCCTGCAGCCGGTTGTTCTTTTCCAGGGTCCGCGCCGGCTCGATGAACAGGGTCTGGCCGCTGGCCGAACTGTCGTGAACGAACCCCTTGACCTTACCCTTGAAATTGGCCTTGATCGGCAATACGTAGCGGCCGTTGCGCTCGGTGATGATACGATCCTGCAGCGCCTCGGCCAGCTGGTCACTGCTGAGCATCTGCTCCAGCTGCTGCCGGACCCGGTTGCGCAGGGTGCGGATTTCATTCCGGATCGCGGCCAGGTCGTTTGAAGACGAGTCGAGGATCTCGCCGTTATTGTCGATACAGGAACGCAGGGTGGCGGCGAGACTGCCCAGCGGGTCGATCCGGTCAACGTGCGTCAACAGCTGCGGCACATCATCGTGATTGCGGAAATAGCGGCAACAGGCCGATGCAGTTTCAAGACAGGAGAGAACCGCCTGCAACGCCTCGGCATCGAGCCAGCTCCCCTTCGCCCTCAGGCTTTTCAGGGTAGACCGCAGGTCGCTCAGGCCGCCGAGGGCCGGCCCCTTCGAGTGCAGCAGTAACTTTACAACCTCGCTGATCTCGGCCAGCGAGCGCTGCACCGCCGCGTCATCATCCAACGACGTCAAAGCCTGCGCCAACTCGCGTCCCGGCTCCGATTGCGTGTGGGAGGCGAGCAACCGCACAATCTTGTCGAACTCGAGTAACCGCTCCGCCTCAGCCATCATCGCCGCATTGTCGAGTCGCGCACTATTCATCGATCAGGAACCGGGGAAAATTGCCCAGCTGCCGTTGAACACCTGCTCGCCGAGCTGGATGAACGGTGGCGCCAGCTGTGATTCCTTCAGTGCCAGCAGTCCCCATTCCGGCAGCGGGCTGACCGAGAGGCCGAACATGACGACCGCCAGCAGCAGCATCCCCTGAACCAGGCCGAAGATTCCGCCCGCCACCCGGTTGAGACCGCCGACGTAAAGCAGCTTGACATACTTCGACAACAGCATGCCGAGCAGGCCGAACAACAGAAGTGTCAACAGGAAGATGGCAAGGAAGGCGGCGATCACGCAGACCGATGCCGGCAGCTTGAAAGCGGCGACCATCCCCTCGGCGAGCGGGCCGTGAAAACGGAACGCCAGCAGGGCGCCGACGGCGAGGCCGATCAGGGAACAGAGCTCCTTGACCAGCCCGCGCAGCACCCCCTTGAGGAGGAACAGTGCGATAATGATGAGAATCAGGATATCGACAAAATTCATGCTGCCCCTATCCGGATCGGAATTGGATTAATTAAGCTTGGCGCGGACCAGGTCGCTGACCAGGCGGCCGTCGGCCCGCCCCTTGGTCTGTTCGGTGAGTACCTTCATCACCCGGCCCATATCCTTCATCGACTCGGCACCGAGTTCGGCGACCACGTCATCGACCAGCTGCTTCAGTTCGGCCTCGTCGAGTTGGGCCGGCAGAAACTCCTGGACGATGGCGAGCTCGCGCTCCTCGCTTTCGGCCATGTCGAGTCGATCGTTTTTGCGGTAGACGTCGGCCGCCTCGCGCCGCTGCTTGACGAAGCTGGAGAGGACGTCAATGACCGCCGCATCGTCGAGCTCGCCTTTCTTGTCGATCTCCTTGTTCTTGATCGCACTGATTACCATGCGCAGGGTCCCGAGGCGTTCGCTCTGCTTCGCCTTCATCGCTTCTTTCATCGCCGTGGTCAACTGTTCTTTCAGGCTCATCGTCTTCTCCGAAATTGAATTTATTTACTGCGGTTCGCTTTTTCTTCGAGACCGGACAGGCCGAAACGGCGGCCCAGTTCGTCCAGAATCCGCTGCGGCGGCAGGTCGTAATAGCCGAGCAGCACCAGGCTGTGAAACCAGAGATCGGCGGTCTCATAGATGACCTGGTCGACCTCACCCGCCTTGCCGGCGATCGCAGTCTCGGTCGCCTCTTCCCCGATCTTGCCGAGGATCTTGTCCAACCCCTTGTGATAGAGCGAGGAGACGTAGGACGACTCCGGGTCGGCGCTCTTGCGCTGCTGGATCACCTCGTAAAGGGCCTGCAGGATATCTTCGGTTGCCTCACTCATCACGCCTCTCCTTTAACCAGCGGTCGCACCGGAACATTGTGCTCCTTGAGGTAGGACTTGCACTCTTCGATCGTGTATTCGCGGAAGTGGAAGATACTCGCCGCCAGGGCGGCGCTGGCGCCCCCCTCGACCAGTCCTTCACGGATATGCTCGAGATTGCCGACACCGCCGGAAGCGATGACAGGGATCGCTACCCGGTCGCTGACCGCCCGGGTCAGGCCGATATCGTAGCCGTCCTTGGTGCCGTCGCAATCCATCGAGGTGAGCAGGATCTCGCCGGCCCCGTACTTCTCCATCCGCTCGGCCCACTCGAGGGCGTCAATCCCGGTCGGGTTGCGGCCACCGTGGGTATAGACTTCCCAGGCCTGCGGATCGCTTTCCGGCACCCGGCGGGCATCGATAGCGACGACGATACATTGCGACCCGAAACGCTCGGCTGCCTCCTTGACGAACTCCGGTCGGTGCACGGCGGCGGTGTTGATCGAAACCTTGTCGGCGCCGGCGTTGAGCAGGTTGCGGATATCGGCGATCTCGCGTACCCCGCCACCGACGGTCACCGGCATGAAGCAGCGTTCGGCGGTGCGGGCGACGACATCGAGGATGATGCCGCGGTTATCGCTTGATGCGGTGATGTCGAGAAAGGTCAGCTCGTCCGCGCCCTGCGCATCGTACGCCTCGGCCGCCTCGACCGGGTCGCCGGCATCGCGCAGTTCGAGGAACTGGACCCCCTTGACCACGCGGCCGTCCTTAACATCGAGACAGGGGATGATTC
>PKTZ01000061.1 GCA_002868925.1 Desulfuromonas sp.
CAGGCTTGCCGGAAAGGGCACTGGCGCCGACGTCGTAACAGTGGACGACGAAGGTCGCTTTCGCCATCCCCGGCGGGACTTTCGATTCCGCACAGGCTATGGTCGTCGTGAGCAAAAGTGCGGCAATGAGTATGTATGTTTGCATGGTCAGTTCCTTTCCCGTATATGCTTTGCCACGTATCGCTACCATAGCAAGGCGTTGTGAGCCGACGAGAAAGGGTCGGTAAAGATTCGGTAAAGCCGGTCATAGATCGGGGAGGGAAAACCAGATGCACGTTTTCCCGTCACTGCTTTCGGCTCCGACCTCACCGCCGTGCGCTTCGATCAACTGCTTGACGATCGACAGGCCGATGCCGGCTCCGCCGATGTCACGCGAGCGGGAGTAGTCGGAGCGGAAGAAGCGTTCGAAGAGATAAGGGATATCCTCGGCCGGGATGTCGGCGCCATCGTTAACGAATTTGACCCGGACAGACTGCGCAAGTCGATGGCTGGAGATTTTGATCACCCCTCCTTCCGGGGTGTACTTCCAGCAGTTTTCAACCAGGTTGCGGATCGCCTGTAGCAGCTTGTCTCGATCGGCGTTGATGGTGCCTGCATCGTCGGCGAAATTGGTGCTGACCGTGATTCCCTTTTCGTCAATGTTCATCCGGTAGAGCGCCAGGATCTCTTCGACGCAAGCCGCAAGGTCGACTGATTGGCGATTGAGATAGATATGGGCAGCATCGGCCCGTGCCAGCTGCCCGAGATCGTCGACCAGCTTGACCAGGCGCAGGTTCTCCTGCTGCAGCATCTCAAAGGTCTCCTTGCTGGATGGAAGGACTCCGTCGCTCAGCCCCTCGAGGTAGCCGCGCAGGTTGGTCAGCGGGGTGCGCAGCTCGTGGGCGACGTCGGCGACCATCGACTTGCGCAATTGTTCGATCTTCTCCAGGCTGTCGCTCATCCGGTTAAAGGCGGTGCCGAGCTCGCCGACTTCGTCGCCGCGATCTGCCTCGACCCGGGTCCCGAATCTGCCGCTGGCGATCTGCCGGCTCGCTTCGCTTATCTGCACCAGCGGGCGTAGCACCCGGCGGGTCAGCAGGTAGCTGAGGAGAAAAGCGAGGACCAGGGCGATCAGGCCGGCCCAGAGCAGGTAGTAGTGAACGGCGGTGAGGAAGGCCTGATGGGTCTCGGTGGGAGAAACCATGTACTCGTCCATCAGCACCATGAAATAGTTTGCCGCCAGCTGGTCGAAGGCGAGCCAGATGATGCCGGTGATCAGCACAATGACCGGGACGGTGGTGGCCAGCATCAGCTTCCAGTGGAGGCGGAGTTTCATGACGACTCCCGGTCGGCAAAGCGGTAGCCGAAGCCACGCACGGTCTCGATGAAGCGGGGTTGCGCCGGGTCGTCGTTGAGCTTCTGGCGGAGGTGGCCGATGTGAACATCGACGACCCGGTCAATGACTGACTCGCCGTGCTTGTAGATATGGTTGAGGAGGTCGTCGCGGTCGAAAGCTTTGCCCGGCGCAGACATCAACGCCTGCAACAGTTTGAACTCGACCTCGGTCAGATCGATCGGATTGCCGTCGAGGGTGACCCGCCTTTTTTCGATGTCGAGCACCAGCCCGGCGTGGTTGAGCAGCGAAGTTGGGGCAGGGTTGCGTGCGGTCCGCCGCAAAATCGCCTTGACCCGCTCGACCAGTTCGCGCGGGCTGAACGGTTTGACCACGTAGTCGTCGGCACCGAGGGAGAGTCCGAGAACCCGGTCGATCTCGTCCTCGCGGGCGGTCAGCATCAGGATCGGCACCTCGGAGATTTTACGCAGTTCCCGACAGATCTCCCATCCGTCAATCCCGGGGAGCATGATGTCGAGGATGACGAACCCCGGCGGAGTGCGGCGGGCCAGGGAGAGTACTTCGGAGCCATCGTGCAGGGTTGTGGTGGCAAAACCCTCACGTTCCAGGTAGGTGGCGATCAGCGATGCGGTGTTGCGGTCGTCTTCGACGATCAGGATCGGGTCGGTCAGCTTCGACGGATGCATGCGGCGTCCTTGCGGTTTTATAGGTAAGTGAAGTTACTTTTCTTCGCTGCTATTTCTTTATCATATCAACAGTTTACATCGAAACAGCGGGAACTTCTACTTTTGGGCTGCTTCCCGCTTTTCAATGCCGTATGCATTTTGATATATTGATTCGGTCAAAATTATGTAATCGAGAGGATATGATCAACATGATGACTGCTGGAACGGCAAAGAAAAAGGTCTTGCTGGTCGATGATGTCAAGCTGTTCATTGCACTGGAGAAGACATTTTTTCAGCGCAAGGAGAGTATCGAGGTCCTGGTCGCCGGTGACGGCGAAGAGGCATTGCGCATCTTCGAGACGGAGGAACCGGACTTGATCTACATGGACCTGTACATGCCGAAAATGAACGGCGACGAGTGCTGCCGTATCATCAAGGGCTCGGAGACGGGCAGGAACACCCCGGTGGTGATGGTGACTTCGGCCGGCAACGAGAAGGATGAGACAACCTGTCGCGAGGCCGGTTGCGACGAGGTTTTGACCAAGCCGATCAACCGGGCCAAGTTCCTCTCGGTAGCAAAGAAGTACCTCGAAGTGCATGAGCGGAAAGAGCCGCGTTACGCGCTCCACGTCAAGGTTCGGTTCGGCGAAAAAATGGAACAGGTCCTGACCGAGTTTACGGTCAATATCAGCTCCGGCGGGTTGTTTCTGTCATCGTTCAAACTACTGCCGGTCGATACCGGCCTGTATGTCGAGTTCCGGTTGCCGGAATCCGACCGGGGTGTCAGCTGCCGGGCCCGGGTCGCCTGGCTCAATGACGCCGACAATCCGGTGAAACCCGATATGCCGACCGGCATGGGACTGCAGTTTGTCGACATCAGCGAAGACGAGATCAACGCCATCCGCAAGTATGCCGATGAGAACGAACTGACCGCCGAGTGGTAATAGCATAGAATAGTCCTGTTGTTGGCCGATATGTTTTGAATAAATGGAGCCGCGCTCTTCAATTGAAAAGGCGGCTCTTTTTAATGACCCCCCCCTGTTCCCCGACCCGGAAGGGGTATTAATCGTGCTTTTGAGTGTTTTATTGCTACGTAACCCTGGCGGCAAAAAACCGAATATGTTAATTTTTTAACTGTTGAAAAAAGCGCTATATTGCAATAAGTTGCGGGGTGTTTGTTTGCAGGAGGGGCGAGGTTTAGGCACTTGCAAATGTTGTTTCGTCTGATCAAATATCATATTTTCGCACTCCTCGTTTTCGGTTCGTTGATTTCCGTCGACAAGGGGAATTGCTCTCATGCTGATGAGTCGCCGAAAAACGTCCTGCTGCTTAACTCCTACCATCAGGGGATGAGTTGGGTCGATCATGTGACCACAGGGGTGCATGATATTATTACCCCGGAAACAAGCGATGTTATCCTGTTTATCGAAAACATGGATACCAAGCACAACCCTTCTCCAGACTACCTTCGAACCCTGCGCAACCTCTACAAAAGTAAATATGCCGAAGTCGATTTCGATCTGATCCTCGCTTCCGACAACAACGCCTACGATTTTCTGCGCAGCTACCGATCCGAACTGTTCGGCGAGGTGCCGGTCGTGTTTTGTGGCGTCAACGATTTCCACGAGGACCAGCTTTCCGGTCTCAGCAAGTTTACCGGGGTCATCGAAGGGCTCTCCGCCACGGAGACGGTAGAGATTGCCCTGAAAAACCACCCCGGGACCAAAGAGATTTTCGTCATCAACGACTACCTGAAAACCGGTCGCGCCGCTCAAAAGGAGATTTCTCAGCAACTGGAACCATTCTCCTCGCAGCTCAAGATCCGCTACAACGACAACCTGTCACTGACTGAACTCGAAAACCAGCTTGCCCGTCTCGGCAAAGGGGTGGTCGTCCTGCTCGGCGGCTATTTTTCAGACCGTGACGGCTATTACGTGACCTATGAGCAGATCGGCAGGATACTGGCCGAATCGAGCCATGTTCCGATCTACTGCCTGGTTGAATTCAACCTCGGTGAGGGTGTGGTCGGCGGCAGGGTTGTCGATGGACTTTCCCAGGGGCAGGCGATGGCCGGTATCGGCATGCGTATTCTTTATGGCGAGGATGCTGATGCCATCCCGGTTGTCAAAAAGAATGTCAATCGCAGCATTTTCAATTACGAGGAGCTTAAGCGCTTCGGTATCGACGAGAAGTTGCTGCCGGGCGACGCACTCATTAC
>PKTZ01000006.1 GCA_002868925.1 Desulfuromonas sp.
CATTACCTTGTTCCATGCCGCGACAAAGTCGTTTATGAACTTCTCCTGCGAGTCCGCACAGCCATAGACTTCGGCGATGGCTCTTAGCTGCGAGTTCGAGCCGAAGACGAGGTCGACCCGGCTGCCGGCCCACTTCTTCTCTCCCGTTTCCCGGTTGCGCCCTTCGAATACGTCCGGATCGTCCGCGGTCGGTTTCCACTCCGTACCCATGTCGAGCAGGTTGACGAAGAAGTCGTTGCTGAGCGTATCGTTCTTCTTGGTGAAGACGCCGTGCGGCGTCTGTCCGACATTGGTATTGAGCACGCGCATACCGCCGATCAATACCGTCATTTCCGGTGCAGTCAGGGTCAGCAGCTGAGCGCGGTCGATCAGCAGTTCCTCGGGAGTGACGCTGTACTTTTTTTTCTGATAATTGCGGAACCCGTCGGCGGATGGTTCGAGCACGGAGAACGAGTCGACATCGGTCTGCTCCTGTGAGGCATCGGTACGGCCCGGCGCGAACGGAACGGAAACGTCGGAACCGGCGTTTTTCGCAGCCTGCTCAACCGCGGCACAGCCGCCGAGGACGATCAGATCGGCGATGGAGACCTTCTTCGAACCGGACCCGGAGCCGTTGAACTCCTGTTGGATCTTCTCGAGGGTTTGCAGTACGGCCGACACCCCGGTCTGCTGGTTGATGTCCCAGTCTTTCTGCGGGGCGAGGCGGATGCGGGCGCCGTTGGCGCCGCCGCGCATGTCGGAGCCGCGGAAGGTCGAGGCTGAGGCCCAGGCGGTCGCGACTAGCTGCGAAACCGATAGTCCCGAAGCGAGGATTTCCTTTTTAAGCGTTGCGATATCTTGATCGTCGATCAGGTCATGATCGACCGCCGGCACTGGATCCTGCCAAAGGAGATCCTCTTCGGGGGCTTCCGGTCCGAGATAGCGTGATTTCGGCCCCATGTCGCGGTGAGTCAGTTTGAACCAGGCACGGGCGAAGGCATCGGCGAACTCCTCGGGGTTTGCCAGGTAGCGCCGTGCGATCGGTTCGTAGATCGGGTCAAAACGGAGCGAGAGATCGGCGGTGGTCATCATCGGCCGGTGTTTCTTGGCCGGGTCGTGCGCATCGACGATCATGTCCTCCTCGTCGACATCCTTGGCCAGCCACTGGAAGGCCCCGGCCGGGCTCTTGACCTTCTCCCACTCGTACTTGAACAGCACCTTCAAATAGCCCATGTCCCACTTGATCGGGTTCGGCTTCCAGGCACCCTCGATGCCGCTGCTGATGGTATCGCCCCCCTTGCCGCTGCCGAAGCTGCTCTTCCAGCCGAGCCCCTGTTCTTCGATGCCGGCCGCTTCCGGTTCGGGTCCGACATGCGACGGGTCGCCGGCGCCGTGGCACTTGCCGAAGGTGTGCCCGCCGGCAACCAGGGCGACGGTCTCCTCGTCGTTCATCGCCATGCGGCCGAAGGTCTCACGCACGTCTTTTCCGGAGGCGACCGGGTCGGGGTTGCCGTCCGGGCCTTCCGGGTTGACGTAAATCAGCCCCATCTGCACGGCGGCGAGCGGATTGTCGAGATCCCGCTCCCCGGAATAGCGGCTCTGTGGCTGATCGCTGGTGGCGAGCCATTCCTGCTCGGCGCCCCAGTAGACATCCTCCTCCGGTTCCCAGATATCGGCCCGTCCGCCGGCGAAGCCAAAGGTCTTGAAGCCCATCGACTCCAGGGCGCAGTTGCCGGCGAGGATCATCAGGTCGGCCCAGGAGAGCTTGCGCCCGTACTTCTGCTTGACCGGCCAGAGCAGGCGGCGGGCCTTGTCGAGGTTAACGTTGTCCGGCCAGCTGTTGAGCGGCGCGAAGCGCTGATTGCCGGTCCCGCCGCCACCGCGGCCGTCCCCCATCCGGTAGGTGCCGGCGCTGTGCCAGGCCATCCGAATCATCAGGCCGCCGTAGTGACCGTAGTCGGCCGGCCACCACTGTTGCGAGTCGGTCATCAGATCAATGAGATCCTGCTTTACTGCATCGAGGTCGAGACTCTTGAACTCCTCGGCGTAATTAAAAGACTCCTCCATCGGATTGGACTTTGTGGAGTGCTGGTGCAAGATATGAAGGTTCAGCTGGTTCGGCCACCAGTCGCGGTTCGAGGTGCCTCCACCGGTGATCTTGCTGCTTTTTCCTGTGACCGGGCACTTGCTGACATCACTCATAAATCCTCCTGTCGGATATCTTGGATAGAATTATTAAGGAATGCTCAAATGTTAATAAGTATAGATGAGGAAAGGAATTTTTCCAGCGATGTCGTGGGGAATAAGGGGCGATAGGATTAAAATTGAGGTGACAGGGCTCTTTTTTGCCTCTGTCGATTGTTTATTGCATCGTCAGAGCGGTGTAGAGGTAGTGGAAGCCGCCGATGAGGCCGAGGGAGAAGAGGGTCGAGACGAAGGAGACGACCGACAGGCTGATCGCGACCCGGTGATGCTTGACCCGGAAGGCGAGAAACGCAAGGTAAGCGCAGAGGACGCTTAAGGGAACCGATATAATCAAAAAAAGCATAATCTTCCTAGAAGTTTTTCGACCAGGCGCGTAGCCCCTGCATGATCATTTCGATAGAATAGGTCCCGACCACCAGGGCGGTAATCCGGCCCATTACTTCGACATAGCGTTCGATCAGTCTCTCGTTCCGTGGCCGGACCTGGTCGTGCACGACCTTGAGCAGGACCATGGTGGCAACGGTGATGCTCATTGCCAGGATGATAGCGCCGCTGGCCGAGAATGCCGGCAGCTGCGACCCGGCCAGAATGCTGGCGCTGACCGTGCCGGGCCCGATCATGATCGGCAGGGCGATGGCGCCGGCGATATGCTCCGGGCTGCCGCGCATCTTGGTCATCGCCTTGTGCCCGGAGAAGACGAACTGGATACCGATCAGCAGGAAGATGATGCCGCCGAAGATCTGGAACGATTCGAAGTGCGCCTGCAGCAGCGACTCGAAGATCGCGTCACCGGCAATGGCGAAAACGACGAAGACGGCGCTGCTGATGATACCGGCTCGGATGACGATGCGGGAGAAGGCGGGCCGGTCAAGATCCTGCACCAGATCGAGCAGGTAGACGATCAGCAAGAAGGGGTTGAGCAGGATCAGCAGCAGGAAGACTGATTTGAAAAACTCGTTTTCCATTAAGCCATAATATCTAAAGCAAGCAATTTATACCAGACATTCATACTCTCGAGTTGGCCGGAGATCTGGGTGTTGTTGGTCAGGGTGCCGCTGTAGAGATAGTCGTGCTTGGCGAATGTGATGTTCATGCCGTGCGAATAGGCACGGGCGATGGTGTAAAGGGCCGAGATTCCCCGTTTCTTCATGTCTGCTTCCATCCGGGTCAGCAGCAGGTTGGCAAACCCCTTGCCCCGCTGCTCCGGCAGGGTCGCGAAGTCGGTCATTTCGGCGTTGCCGTTGTCGAAGTCTATTTCGGCGGAGGAGAGGGCGACCAGTCGCTCTCCGAACCAGACCCCGTAGTAGAAGATGTGGTCCATGGTCTCGCGCAGGTAGTCGGGATCGTGGATCGGAAACGGGTAGCTGGCAAAGACCTCCCGGTAAACTTCTGCCGCCTCTTCCATGTCATCTCCGGTCAAGGGGCGACAGATGGACGACGGTTCACCCATGCCGCCCATCAGCCCTCGCTTGGCTTTGGCCGCACTCAGGACATCGGCAACCAGGTCCGGATGCTGTTCCTGCTTCCTCTCTTCATCGAAATACTTGCCGAGGAACAGGCCCTTTTCGCGGCCATGGTAGAGGCCTGGCACTGATGCCTCGACCCGGTAGCCATCATCGATGAAGCCCTTTTTCTGGTCCGCCGGGATCTTGGCGAAGATCTTGGTGTAGCTTTTCTTCTCGGCCAGGGCATCGAGCTTGCCGAGTAGTTGCGGCATGTCTTCCGGGGCGGATTTCATCAGGTAGATGCGCCGGTTGTTCTTGCCGTGCTGGAAAGACGAATGGCCGATCTGCTCGATTTTATCAGTCATCGTTTCTCCTTTCGAACCTGTCGTTCCCTTCCGGGGTCAGTGAAATGGTGTCGTCGTAGTCGGCCAGCAGAGTCTCTATGCCGGTCGAGCGGAACTCTTCGGCATCCTCGAGTTTCAGTTGCAGGTGGCACTCGTCGCACTTGCGATCGCAGAAGCTCGATTCGTATTTTTCCGGTTCCTGGTAGGTGGTGATGACCCCTTCGTAGTTGCGCAGCACAACTTTGTTGGTGCTGAGCGAGATCAGGTAGTTGGGGTTGAGCGGGATCTTGCCGCCTCCGCCCGGTGCGTCGATGACGTAGGTCGGTACGGCGAAGCCGCTGGTATGTCCGATCAGCCCTTCCATGATTTCGACCCCCTTGCCGACCGGGGTACGGAAATGCGACAGCCCCTCGGAGAGGTCGCACTGGTAGAGGTAATAGGGGCGGACCCGGTTTTCGACCAGCTTGTGCACCAGCGATTTCATGATCCGCTGACAGTCGTTGATGCCGGCCAGCAGGACCGACTGGTTGCCGAGCGGGATGCCGGCATCGGCGAGCAGGCGCAGCGCCTCGCGCGAAGAAGCGGTCAGTTCGCGCGGATGGTTGAAGTGGGTATTGATCCAGACCGGGTGATGCTTCTTGAGCATGTTGATCAGATCCTCGGTGATCCGGTAAGGAAGGACCACCGGCATACGGGTACCGATGCGGACGATCTGGACATGCTCGATCTTGCGCAACTCGGTCAGGACCCAGTCGAGGTAGTCGTCCGACAGCATCAGCGGATCGCCGCCGGAGAGGAGAACATCCCTGACGACGGGGTTTTTGCGGATGTAGTCGAGCCCCTGTTCGATCTGCTCCTTTGCGGGGATCGAATCGACATCGCCGACCTTCCGTTTGCGGGTACAGTGACGGCAGTACATCGAGCAGACGTTGCTGATGTGGAACAGCACCCGGTCGGGGTAGCGGTGGGTGATGCCGGGGGCCGGGCTGTCCTTGTCTTCGGCGAGCGGATCGCTCATGTCCTTCTTGCCGATCTCGAGTTCTTCCGGCATCGGGAACGACTGCAGGAAGACCGGGTCGTTGCGGAAATCTTCGACATCGATCAGCGACAGGTAGTAGGGAGTGATCGAGAGCGGAAACTTCTTCAGGGTCAGTTCGATCTTGCCGCGTTCCATCGGGTCGAGTTCGATTCCGAGCAGCCGCTCGAAGGTTTCGACCTTCTCCACCGAGTTTTTCAGTTGCCAGCGCCAGTCCCGCCAGTTGGAAATCGTGACGTCATTGTCGGAAATCTGTTCGGCGATATTCTGTTGTCTTTCGCTGTAAATAGGCATTGCTTTTTTTGATAGATCCTTTTTGTTAAAAAGAAAGGCTCCGAACCGGGAACATCCCGACTGCCGGAGCCTTTCATATGTCAATAATTAATGATTAATTCGCTGCATTACGGGCGGCGTCGAGCCAGCTGTTCCACTTCTCCTGGTTAGCGGCGATCCACTCCTGGGCATGGCGCTCGATATCCGCCTGTGATTTTTCGCCGTCCTGCATCTTGGTGTTCTGCTCGTTGATATCAGCCAGTTGTAAATTGAATAGCTTGAAGAACTTTTTGGCGGACGGATTGGAGTTCAAGAAATCCTTGTTGGCAACGACCTGAATGTCGCTGACGACGAAGCCGGCTTTAAGCGGATCGCTGACAGCACCTTCGATGGCACTGACAGTCATCCGGTCTTCACCCGCCATCTGCGACTCTTTCGGCTTGATCTCCGGAACGTTGATCCAGACAACGTCTTTACCCGGCTTCAGCTTGCCGATGGTCCAGTTCGGGGCCCAGGTGTAGAAGAAAATCGGTTCCCCGGAATTGAAGCGGGCCAGAGCGTCGGCCATGCTGGCCGAGTACCCGGCCTTGATCGGGTTGATGTGATCATCGAGGTCGTAAACGTCGAAATGATGGGTAATAACCTTCTCACAACCCCATCCCGGCGGGCAGGCGGTCAGGTCGGCCTTGCCATCATCATTTGCGTCAAAGGCTTCTTTGACTTCAGGACGCTTGAAGTCGTCGAGCGACTTGATGTTGAATTTTTCGGCGTCCTTCTTCGACACCAGGTAGCCTTGCAGTCCGCCGGCTTTGGCGACGTAGCCGACAATCTCGACTTTATCCTCGGATCCTTTCGGCATCTGGCTGGTGTGGTTCGGAAACCAACCGTTGGTCCAGTAATCAACATCTCCGAGCATGACCGACTGGTAGAAAAGCGGGTTCTGCAGCTCTTTCGGCTCTTTGACATCGTAGCCAAGTTCCTTCAGGCCGGCACGAACCAGGGCTTCCTGGAAATAGCCGGTGTCCCAGGTCGCGCGGGCCGGTTGAACGGTGACCCCTTCACCCGGCTTGGCGACGACCTTCTCCGCCGGTGCGGCAGCCTTTTCCTGTTTCGGTGCTTCGGTTTCGCTCTTGCAGCCGACGGTCATTGCCAGCGCAAGGGCAACGAGAATGACAAGAATTTTCTTCATTTTGATCTCCTTATTTTCGGTTGAATATTCGTTTTGTGAATGAATTTATTTTTGCGCAAACCCCTGGGTGATTCGGTCCAACACCATCGCCAGTAAAACGATTGCAAGACCACCGATAGTCGCCAGTCCGATCTCCAGGGTATTCAGCCCCTGGACCACCGGGTTGCCGAGACCGCCGGCCCCGATCAGGGCGGCGATAACGACCATCGACAAGGCCATCAT
>PKTZ01000092.1 GCA_002868925.1 Desulfuromonas sp.
GATGGCGATGAGTGACCTGCTCGCCAATCTCAACCCGCCGCAGGCCGAGGCGGTGCAGCATAGTGACGGCCCGCTGCTGATCCTCGCCGGCGCCGGTTCCGGCAAGACCCGCGCCCTGACCCGCCGCATTGCCTGGCTGATCCGCGAGCACGGGGTGGCGCCGCGGCAGATCCTGGCGGTTACCTTCACCAACAAGGCGGCGGCCGAAATGCGTGAGCGGGTCGAAGATCTGCTCGGCCCGGCCGAGGGGCTCTGGGTCAGTACCTTCCATTCGGCCTGCGTCCGGATCCTGCGCCAGGATATCGGTCGCCTCGGTTACGATTCCCATTTCACCATTTACGACGACCAGGACCAGGAGCGGCTGCTCAAGCAGGTGCTCAAGGAGATGAACGTCCCGGAGAAGGCGCTCAAACCGCGTGCTGCCGCCAACGCCATCGATTCGGCCAAGAACAAGGGTCTGGCGCCGGATCAGGTGCCGCGCAACGACCCGCACGGCGAGCTGATCGCCTCGGTCTACGATCATTACCAGCGCCGCCTGCAGGAGTCGAACGCGCTCGATTTCAACGATCTGCTGCTGCTTACCCTGCGCCTGTTCGACGAATACCCGGAAGCGCTCGAGTATTGGCAGAATCGCTTCCACTACATTCTTGTTGACGAGTTTCAGGATACCAACAAGGTCCAGTATCGGCTGGTACGGCAGTTGGCGGAGCGGCATAATAACCTCTGCGTCGTCGGCGATGATGACCAGTCGATTTACAGCTGGCGTGGCGCCGAGGTGAGCAACATCCTCGATTTTGAAGCAGATAACCCGGGTTGCAAGGTAATCCGCCTCGAGCAGAATTACCGCTCGTCACAGAGCATCCTCAATGCCGCCCAGGCGGTGGTTGACAAGAATATCGGGCGCAAGGGGAAGGAGCTCTGGACCGAGAACCCGGAGGGCGACCCGCTCACGATCGAGGCGTTGCCGGACGATCTCGAGGAGGGACGCTACCTCGCCCGCGAGATCCGCCGCCTGCAAAAGGGCGGACGACACCTGCGCGACATTGCCATCTTCTATCGGACCAACGCCCAGTCGCGGGTTTTGGAGGAGTCGCTACGCAGTCACAAGCTCCCCTACGTCATGTTCGGTGGGGTCAAGTTCTATTCGCGGCTCGAGGTCAAGGATATCCTCGCCTACCTGCGTATCCTGGTCAACCCGGCCGATTCGGTCTCGGCCCGCCGTATTATCAACGTACCGGGGCGCGGCATCGGTTCGGTCACCGTCGACAAGATTTCCCGGTTCAGCGAGGAGGCGGGCGGCTTCCTGCCGGCCTGCAAGCTCGCCCTCGAGCGGGGTGCCCTGCCGGCAATGGCCTCGCGCAAGGTGGCCGCCTTCGTTGCCTTCATCGACGATTTCAGCGGTCGTCTGGAAGAGCATCCGTTCCCGCAGCTGGCTTCCGACCTGATTGAGGAGAGCGGCTACGGGCCGCAACTGCGGAGCGAGCGGACCGAGGAGGCGCGCAACCGGCTCGATAACCTCGAACAGCTGCTCGCCGGTATGGAGGAGCACGCCGCCACCGCCGGTTCGCTTAGCGAATACCTCGAGCAGATTTCGCTGATCACCGATCTCGACAGCTACGACCCGTCGCTCGACCGGGTGACCCTGATGACCCTGCATGCCGCCAAGGGGCTCGAGTTCCCGGTGGTTTTCATGGCCGGTATGGAAGAGGGGATTTTCCCGCATTCGCGGGCCGGTTACGGTGGTGACGAATTCGAGGAGGAGCGGCGTCTCTGCTACGTCGGCATGACCCGGGCGATGGATCGACTCTACCTGACCCATGCCCGCCGCCGGCGCATCTACGGATCCTACCAGTACAACCCGCCGAGTATCTTTTTAAGCGACATCCCGTCGCCGCTGCCGGCAAAGCCGGCCGTGACCGGAATGCAGCACGCCGCCGGCCACAACCTCGCCTCGGTCTTCGAGCAGCTCGGCGAGCAGGCCGTCGCCGACGAACCCGATTTCGACGAGGACGAGGTCCGGGTCGTCCCCGATGCCGAAGACGGACTCCGGCTCGGGATGCAGGTGCGGCATGTCAAGTTCGGAGTCGGTGTGGTCCGGCGGATCGAAGGGCAGGGGGACAACCAGAAAGTGATCGTCTACTTCCACAGCGTCGGGCCGAAGAAGCTGTTGCTCAAGTTTGCAGGCCTCGAGCCGGCCTGACCCATCCCCGTTTAATTTCAGATCGCTATCACTCCGGCGTGCCCTGCTTGCGGATCGCCCGCAGGCCGCTGCGCAGGTCGGGATAGCGCAATTCAACACCGAGTTTTTCGAGCATCCGCCGATTATCGAGGCGGCGTGATTCGCGCAGGTAGGAGAGCATCTCCGGGCTGAGACGATCCCGTGCCTCGTCCATGCTGAGCATCGGTGGAGGCGGCAGTTCGAAGACTTCGGCGATCGCCAGGAAGTAGTCAGTCATGCTGCTCTCTTCGCCGTCGCAGACGTTGTAGATGGCGCCGTCGGTCCCTTTCTGCAGCGCCGCCAGGCAGGTCCGGGCCAGGTCGTTGGCGTGGATGCGGTTACTGTACGGCGACTCTTCATGGCGTAGTAGCGGGACGCGTTTTTTGATCCGCTGCAGGGGGAGGCGGCCCGGGCCGTAGATGCCGGCCACGCGCAGGGTAACGACCGGGACCCGGTGCTTCTTGCCCCAGCTGCGGAACGTCTCTTCGGCGTCGAGCCGGCGCCGGCTCCGGTCGGCCTGTGGGTTCGGCGGTCGGGTCTCGTCGACCAGCTCTCCGTCACAGTCGCCATAAACACCGCTGGTGCTGATATAGACGATCTTCTGTGGCAGCTCGTCGTTGTAGATGCTGTTACAGAAGTTTTTGACCCGCGGGTCGGTCGTGCCGGTCGAGGGGGGCGGCGCCAGGTAGAGGACCAGCGCTTCTTTGGTCGGCAGCTGCGGCAGAGTGCCGAGTCGATCGAGATTAGCCGCGACCGGCTGCAGGAATTTACTCTCTTCTTCATCCTTGAGCTCGACCGAGCGACTGGCCGCAATGATCGAAAACCCGGCCTGCCCGGCCAAAAGGGCGACCCGCCGACCGATGTCGCCGTATCCGACAATGAGTATTTGCTTCATGACAGTTTAAGTATCCGGAATCAGGTTAATAGAAATGACACATGCAAGATGTTCAGTATAATGATAAAGTTGCGTTAATTCAAAGAAAGCTTTGTCATGAAAGATGCCTGGTTGATAGCTCGTAGCAGGGATTCATTACCGCGCGAAGTCGAGAACCTCATCCGCTCGGAGGGGTACGACCTGCGCTGGAACGATGATCTCACGGCGGCAGCCTCCCTGGCCAAGGGACCGGAGAGCCTGCTCTTGATCGAGGACGAATTCCGCGACGAGGATACCCAGTCGTTCGTCGTCCTGATCGATCGCTGCCGGAACCGCTACGTGACCTGCCTGCTCTATTCGGTCTCGACCGGTGGCGGTTACCTCGCCCATGATGCCGTCGGCAGTCCGTTCGGAGTTATCCACGAGGTCCTCAATCTCAATGAATGGCACGAAAAACTGACCCTTTACCGTCAGATCACTCGTCAGGCGAAAGAGTTGAGCCAGATGCAGCACCGTCTGGTCGCCCGCACGGTTGAAGAGGATGACGACCTGCGCTCGGCCGCCCTGATCCAGCAGAGCCTGCTGCCGAAAAAACTCCCGGACATCGGCGGCCTGCGTTTTGCCTGGGAGTTTGAACCGTTCGAGAAGGTCGGCGGCGACCTGTTCAACGTCATCCAGGTCGACGAGGAGACGGTGATGGCCTTTCTGCTCGATGTCAGTGGGCATGGCATCTCTTCGGCGATGGTGACGGTTTCGGTCAATCAGTCCCTCTCCCTGCATACCGGGCAGCTGGTCAAGCGGATGTTCAACAAGCCGCCCTACTATCGGTTGCTTTCGCCGGCCGAAGTGATGGCCGAACTCGCCACCGAATATCCCTTCGACCGTTTCGACAAGTTTTTTACCATCGTCTACCTGCTGATCAATATCCGGACCGGAGAGATATCTTACAGCTGTGCCGGTCACCCGGCGCCACTTCTGGTCCGCAAAAACGGCGAGAGCGAGTGGCTGGCCACAGGCGGCGGCCTGATCGGTCTGCTCGATACCGGCCCCTACGAAGAGGCGGAGATCAAGCTGGAGAAGGGTGATCGTCTGTTCCTCTACTCAGACGGATTGCCTGAGTACAGCGATTACCACAGCGAACACTTCGGGACCCGGCGTCTGGTCAAGGCATTGAGCCGGGACGGGCGGAGCCTGCAAGGGTGCTGTGAATCTGTGTTGACCGAGCTGAAGGAGTTTGGCGAGAACCGGCCGCTGCAGGACGACGTATCACTGCTCGGGATCGAATTTTTGGGGAACGGTGGGGGGTAAAGTAATCGGGACTGTCCCGGAT
>PKTZ01000045.1 GCA_002868925.1 Desulfuromonas sp.
AGCGGATCGAGATCGTAGGAGACTTTCTGCCAATACTCGACCAGTCCTTCGACGCCCATCCATTCTTTTTCAGGTGCTGCCGCCGCAAGTCCTTCAAGTGAAGAGAGCGCCTGCTGCCGCGATTCTTTGAGCTGTCGAGAGAACAGTTCGATCTCTTCGCTTTTCTGTGCAACCGAATTACGATTAATAATCCAGAGAGCGAACACGAACGGTAAGCCGGTAAAATGATACCAGAGCTCGCCAAGATCGAGGATCATGCATTTTCCGGTAAGCTGCTTACGCGCTTTTAAAGCGCGATCTCCAATGAGCAACATCGGGTGGTCGGGCATCTCCTTAATGGGTTCCGTCCCGACCTCCTTCTGAATCTGCACATCCTCAATTTCGAAAAACTCTTTTAACAACAGTTGCAGCAACGCGACCGAGGTCGCTGACTCACCGGTTATAGATATCGGAACTCCGGAAAGAGCATTGAGCGGGGTTTCGGTAAAAAGCAGGACACTCTGTACCGGCCCGATCGAGCTGATCGAATGATCCGGCAGAAGCTGATAGTCTGTGGCGTGGCGGGCGTATTCAATCGACGAGGATGGGCAGAGATCGAGTTCACCGGCAGAAAGCAGACGGTTTAACTCGGCCGGCACTCCTTTGACGATCTCACCTGAAAAACCGCACAAAGCAAGATGATGGAAGAACGGGGCACAGTTGGCGTAGGTAATATGTCCGACGGTCAGGCTCATAGGCTCGAATAAAAAAGGGCCGGTTCCCCGGCCCTTTTTACATTACATAACGAGGCGTTCGATAAATCCGGTATCGACGTTCTCTCCTTCGGCGAAATCCTTATTCGCCATGATCCGTTTGTGGAATGGGATCGTCGTCTTGATACCGTCGATGATGTACTCATCGAGGGCCCGCGCCATCCGCTTGACTGCCTCTTCGCGCGTATCGGCGTGAACGATCAATTTGGCGATCATCGAATCGTAATACGGCAGAACCGTGTACTGATCGTAAACGGCGCTGTCGACCCGCACACCGAGTCCGCCCGGCGTGTGGTAGCCGTCGATCTTGCCCGGAAACGGGGTAAATTTCACCGGGTCCTCGGCGTTGATCCGGCACTCGATAGCGTGACCCTGGATCTTGATATCGTCCTGAGTGTAGCGCAACGGCTCTCCGGCAGCAGCGAGGATCTGTTCCTTGATGATATCAATTCCGGTGATCATTTCGGTCACTGGATGCTCAACCTGAACACGGGTGTTCATCTCCATGAAATAGTAATTCTTCTGCTTGTCGAGCAGAAACTCCATGGTCCCGACACTCGAGTAACCGACCGCCTTAGCTGCGGCGACAGCACACTCACCCATCTCCTTACGAACTTCCGGGGTCAGCACCGGACAAGGGGCCTCCTCGATCAGTTTCTGGTGACGTCGCTGGATCGAGCAGTCTCGCTCGCCGAGGTGAATGACGTTGCCGTGCTTGTCGGCGAGAATCTGAATCTCGACGTGGCGCGGTTCCTCGCAGAATTTCTCGATATAGACATCGGGGTTACCGAATCCGGCTTGCGCCTCGGTGCGAGCGGCGGCAAATGAATTCGGCAGGGAAGCGGGCGAATGAACCACCTTCATTCCACGGCCGCCGCCACCGGCGGTCGCCTTGATGATAATCGGGTAACCGATCTCTTCGGCTATGCGCTGAGCATCCTCGACCGTGGCGACATTCTCCTTGGTCCCGGGCAGAATCGGTACGCCCGCTTCGGTGACGGTCTGCCGCGCCTGGATCTTGTCGCCCATCAGGGTGATATTCTGCGGGGTCGGCCCGATAAAGGTGATACCGCAGTTCTGGCAAATCTCTGCGAACTCGGCATTTTCCGAAAGGAAACCATAACCGGGATGGATGGCGTCGGCATCGGTCACTTCGGCCGCGCTTATAATCGTCTTGATATTGAGATAGCTCTCGGAGCTCGGCGCCGGTCCGATGCAGACTGACTGGTCGGCCAGCTTGACGTGCAGCGCCTCGGAATCGACATCGGAGTGGACCGCCACCGTCTTGATCCCAAGCTCCTTGCAGGCCCGGATGATACGCAGGGCGATCTCGCCCCGGTTGGCAATCAGGATTTTATGAAACATGAAAAGACTCCACTATTGAATGCAGTATGTTGCCTTTAACAGGCCGATTACAGAGGTTCGACGACAAACAGCGGGTCACCGAATTCAACCGGAGCGGCGTCATCCTTGAGGATCTCAACGATCTTGCATTTATACTCGGCTTCGATCTCGTTGAACATCTTCATCGCCTCGACCAGGCAGACAACTCCGCCCTTGTCGACGACGCTGCCGACCTCGGTAAACGGATCGGCATCCGGGCTCGGCTTGCGGTAGAAGGTACCAACGATCGGTGATGTGATAATTTCATGTTTCTCATCGATGGCCGGTGCTTCAGCAGCAGGAGCCGGTGCAGCCGCCGGAGCTGCCACAGGAGCAGCGGGAGCCGGGGCAGCAGCGACAGGAGCCTGTACGGTCGGTGCAGCAACGTGAACGATTTCCTGCTCGGGACCACGCTTGATAACAATGCGCTCTTCGGCATTCTCCATTTCAAATTCGGAGATGTCGGTGTCGGTTACCAGCTTGACCAGCGTTTTAATATCCTTGATATCCATTTGATTCTAACCTCCTGATACTATTTTCTTTTCATTTTTAAATGAGCCGCAACGTCTTGGGTAGCTGCGTCAGGCAGCGGCAACCGGTCTCCGTCACGACAACAATATCTTCGATTCTGACTCCGCCAACCCCGGGGATATAGATTCCGGGCTCGATCGTAAAGACCATGCCGGGCTCGGCCTCGGCATCGGAAAGTGGTGAAACCCGCGGCCATTCGTGCACATCAAGCCCAACACCGTGCCCAAGGCCGTGGCCGAAGTTTTTATCATACCCCTTTGCCGCGATAAAGTCACGGGCAACTCGATCTATTTCGCGCAAACTTTTTCCGGGAGTGACCGCCGCGATCGCCCGATCATGTGCCTTAAGGACAATATCATGAATTTCGCTCATTTTGGACGGTATATCGCCGAGAGCAAAGTTAACCGTTTCATCCGAAAAATAACCTTCATAGCAGGAGCCGAAATCGATCGTGATCAGCTCGTCCGCTTCGATCTGCTTATTCGATGCGACACCGTGCGGTAATGCTCCGCGTTCACCGGAGGCGACGATGAAATCGAACGCCTTAACCTCGCTCCCGTTGCGCCGGCTCGCAATCTCAAGGGCAAGGGCAACATCCGCTTCGGAGGCACCCGGTTTTATTACATCGACGATTGATTCGAGGGAACTGGCCGAAATGACGGCCGATTTTTCGATCAAGTCAATCTCACTTTCATCCTTGATCCCACGTAAACGGGTCGAATCGGCAAGAGGGACCAGGGTTATTGATTTCCCACAGGCTTGCTCTATTTCGCGATGAAAGTCGAGGGTGACAACCTGCGATTCCAGACCGACTCGACCTTTCGAGGCCTGCTTACGTATCTGTTCGACGATACCGGGGACTTTTTGACCATATTCGATCACCGAGCAACCGACCTGCGATGAAGCCTGGGTCGTATAGCGGCTGTCGGTCATAAAGCATGCATCATCGGCCGTCAGCATAAAAGCGCCGTCTGATCCGGTGAAACCGGTCAGGTACCTGACATTCTTCATGTCAGTGAACAGCATAACGTCAAGGTTATACTCGCTGATAATTGTCCGGGCCCGATCGAGCCTTTGCTTAGTCATCCGTAGAGATACGAATCAGGAACGCAGTCGGGCCAACAGGCCCTGCAGCGCCAGGTTGTAACCGATGGATCCAAAACCGCAGACCTGGCCGATGGCGACCGGGGCGATATGCGAGTGATGTCGGAACGGTTCGCGGGCGTGGATATTGGAAAGATGGACTTCAACGACCGGGATCGAGACCGACGAGATGGCGTCGCGTAAAGAGACGCTGGTATGGGTCAGCCCGCCCGGGTTAAACAGGATACCATCGACCTTCTCTTCACGCGCCTGGTGAATCCGGTCGATCAGTGCGCCTTCGTGATTCGACTGGAAGCAATCGATCTCCACTCTATAATCGGTGGCCAGAACTCGCAGCGAACCGTTGATATCTTCCATCGTCTCCGAACCGTACAGTTCTGGTTCGCGAGTGCCGAGCAGGTTGAGGTTGGGTCCGTGCAATACAAGAATCTTCATGCAAGCCTCACGAGAGCGCTTCGATCAATTTCGGGGTGTCACGCAGCATCAGGTAACGCCCCTTGCCGAAGTTCCCTTTTCGATCCAGGGTCAACGCTAAAAAATACTCTTCGGTGAGGGAACGGATAATGACGAAAAACCGCTCCGTCTTGATCGAAACTTCTTCCATCTGGCCGGTATCGAGAATTTCAACCGTCTTCTTGATCTCCTTGATCACGTTGGCATACTCGACTGTCAACATCTGGAAATCGAGGCCCTCGACCGGTTCAAGGTATTGTTCGATAGCAATACCATCATAACCCATAACCACAGCGCCGATGCCACCACCGGACTGCTGTACGATCCCCTGTAAGATTTCACTAAACACTGTACCTCCTTGCCTGAATTGCATCAAGCCACTTCTCCAGCGTCCCGACGACATCGCCACCGGCAACCGGAGTAGGTGTCTCCACCGCCACAACATCCTGCGGTGTTGCAGCAGACGGCTCTGGTTCCGTTGCAGAAGCAACCGCAGCGGCAGCGCCACCGTTCATCATA
>PKTZ01000182.1 GCA_002868925.1 Desulfuromonas sp.
CACGCTAAAGGTCGGACAGTGGGCGCTGGCGATCGGCAATCCGTTCGGACTCGAAGGGACATTGACCGCCGGGGTCATTTCCGCAACCCAGCGGGCGAACCTCGGCATCGAGGATTACGAGGATTTTATCCAGACCGACGCCTCGATCAATCCCGGCAATTCAGGTGGGCCGCTGCTCAACATCTACGGCGAGGTCGTCGGGATCAATACCGCGATCGTCGCCGCCGGCCAGGGGATCGGTTTCGCGATCCCGATCAACCTGGCCAAATTGATCTCGACGCAGTTGATCGAGACCGGCAGCGTCACCCGCGGCTGGCTCGGCGTCAGCATCCAGGCTTTGACCCCGGAGCTGGCCGACTCCTTCGGGCTCGACCGCGCGACCGGGGCATTGGTGAACCGGGTCCTGCCGGATACGCCGGCGGCCGAAGCCGGTATCCGGCGTGGTGATGTTCTGCTCCGTATCAACGGCAAAGAGATCCGGGGCGTCCGTGAACTGCAGTTGATGGTCGCAAGTGCACCGCTCGACGAAAATCTCGAAGTGACCGTGTTGCGCGATGGTGAGGAGTTCACCCTGTCGGTTCAGGTTGCGAAACGGGACGAGTATGTCGCCGGGCAACACCCGGAACAAAAGGAGTCTGCAAAGGCCGTAATCGGTCTCAAGGTCGGTCCGGTCGATGCGGAACAGGGAGCACAGGTTCTCGAAGTCGAAGCCGGCAGCCCGGCGGCCGAGGCCGGTGTCAGGGCGGGTGATATCGTCCTGGCGGTGAACCGGGTCGAGATCGATGGCCCTGCCGCTTTTGCCCGTGAAACAGAAAAAATAGCGAGCGGTGAAAACATCGTCCTGCTGATAAAACGGGATGAGTCGACAATGTATCTTGCCTTCAAGGTTTTATGATATGATGACCCGAATCTGTTCTGGGAGGATCTAATGAGTAGACTGGTGGATAATCCGGCTTTGGCCTTTCGCCTGGCCCGGGCGATCGTTTCGGACATTGCCCTGTACAATCCGGAAAAGGTCAAGGAAGGAATTACCAACGATAATATCTTCGACCTGCTCGACGAAGAGCTGACCGAGGGGCGGGAGCATTTCTATTCCCGGGTTGCGCCCGATCTCCCCGACAAGGACAACCTGTTCGACCGGGCGGTGGTCGATGTGATGATCAAGCAGGCGGGGAATATCGAAAGTTCAATCTGGTAATAATGGGCGAGGTCCAGCGCTTTACCTATCAGCGGGAGCAGCGTCCACAACGGCTGGACCAGTTCCTGGCGGAGTCCCTGCCGGAGCTGAGCCGCTCCCAGATCAAGAAGTTGATCGAGGATGGACAGGTTTCCTGCGACGACACCAAGCTCAAGGCCGGAAGCAAGCTGAAGGGCGGAGAGGTCGTCCAGGTCACCATCCCGCCACCGGAGCCGATCGAAGCCCTGCCGGAAGATATTCCGCTCGAAATCCTGTACGAAGACACGTACCTGATCGTTATCAACAAACCGGCCGGCATGGTTGTTCATCCCGCCCCGGGACACAGCAGCGGTACCCTGGTCAATGCCCTCTTGCACCACTGCCGGGATCTTTCCGGGATCGGCGGCAGCCTACGTCCCGGCATCGTCCACCGCCTCGACAAGGATACCTCCGGGGTGATGGTCGTTACCAAGGATGACAAGGCCCACCAGGGGTTGGCCGCGCAATTCAAAAAACATTCGATCTCCCGGCAGTACGTGGCGTTTGTTTACGGTCACGTGCAGAACCCGAGCGGAACCGTCGACAAGGCGATCGGTCGTCACCCGCAACAGCGCAAGAAGATGAGCGGGGCCAGCCGTTCGGGGCGGAGAGCGGTGACCCACTGGCGGGTGCTGCAACGTTTCGACCGGGACCGGCTGACCTTCCTCGAGTTGACCCTCGAGACCGGACGGACGCACCAGATCAGGGTTCACCTTTCGGAAATGAACCTGCCGATCATCGGCGACCCGGTCTACGGTGGCCTGAAGAAGAGCAATGCCCTCACTGACTCCGCCCTGCGCAGCCTGGTGCAGGGGATGAAACGACAGGCGCTGCATGCCCGCCTGCTCGGTTTCGATCATCCGATCAGCGGTGAGAGGATGGAATTTACCAGTCCGCTGCCGGACGATATGGCGGCGATACTCGAATACCTGGAACAAAAATACACGGCCACAGACGGGCCGGACTGACAGGATAGATCAATGAAGAACACCCGCTTCGGAAAAATATCATGTTTCACCCCGGGCTGGGTCGCCGCCGGCGTCGCCGCCGGATTTTCGACCCGTAACGGCGGGGTGAGTCGCCCTCCCTTCAACTCGCTCAACCTCGGTACCGGCACCGACGACCTGCAGGCGCACGTCGAGGCAAATCGGGCGACCCTGGCCCGCACTTTCGACCTGCCGCCGCATCTGCTTTTAACCGTCAACCAGATTCACGGCACCGATATCCTGATCGTCGATCAGGAAAACCCGGACCTTTCGCATTTTCAGAATGTCGAAAGCGATGCCATCATCACCGACCAGCCTGGGATCATGATCGGTGTTCTGGTTGCCGATTGTTATCCGGTGCTGGTTTACGATCCGGTTCGCAAAATAGCCGCCGCCATCCATGCCGGCTGGCGCGGCGCCGCGGCCGGACTGATCGGTTTGACCATCGATGCCATGAAGAGCCATTTCTCCTGTAACCCGGCCGACCTTCGGGCCGCGGTCGGTCCCGGTATCGGCGCCCATAAGTACCTGGTCGATCGGCCGGTCCGCGATGCGTTCCGCGACGGGGTTGGCTACTGGGAAGCGATCAGCAAGGAGGTCTCCCTCGGTCAGTGGCAACTCGATATCGGCAAGAGCTGTTGCCTGCAGCTCGAGGCGGCGGGGCTCGACGGAGATCATATCGATACGGTCAAGGAGTGCACCTGCTGTCACCGTGAACTCTTCTTCTCCTACCGCCGTGACCAGGGGACGACCGGTCGGCAGATCGGTTTTATCGGGATGAACGGAGAAGATTGACCGGGATGAGGACTGTCGGGGAAAAAAAGGACCGGATTCTGGCCATCGAGGATGACGAGGGGGTTTGTCGCCTTCTGCGGCACAGCCTCGCCCGCGAAGACTACCTGGTCGCGATCGTTCATACCGGTGAAGAGGGTTTGCAGGTGGCGATCGATGACCCGCCCGACCTGGTCCTGCTCGATCTCGAATTGCCGGGGATAAACGGCCTGGAAGTCTGCCGCAAGCTGAAAAAGAATCCCAGGACCCGGACCCTGCCGGTTATCATCCTGACCGGCAAGGGTGAAGAGACCGATGTCGTCAACGGGCTGGAGATCGGCGCCGACGACTATATCGTCAAGCCGGTCAGCCCCAAAATCCTGAATGCCCGGGTCCAGGCGGTGTTGCGCCGTCATGTCCGGATTGACACATCTCCTGCCAGGAGCGCCGTTGTTAACTTCGGCAAGCTGACAATCGATACCAGCAGCAGCAGCATTAAGCTTTCCGGCAAGGAAATTCCGCTGAGTCCGGTCGAGTACAACTTTATCCTCTCCCTCGTCTGCCAGGTCGACAATGGCAAACTGAGGGATATTGACCCTCAGTTTGAATCGACGGAAAACCCGGTCAGCGTGATCGGCCGTGAAGGGATGGGCCTCTTTGCCGAGAACCGCCTCGACCGGCTGTTGCCATTTTTTGAAGAGATCGTTGCCGCCGCCGAGGTCGACTCGCCGATTCTATTCGGTTTCTACGCCCTGGCCCTGTTCTCGTTCGATCCGGAGAAAGGGCTGCACTACATGCTCCGGTCGGAAGAGGCATACCGGCTGCAGAGCCAGCCGCTCGGTGAACTGGTCGCCCTGTCGCACCTGGTCTTTTACCATGTCATCTACGACGGGAACGCGCGGATGGCAAATCGTTACCTGGAGCGGGCGGAGATCCTGAGTAAGGCTTTTTTCGACGGCCTTTCCGTTTTTTCCCGGATCGCCGTGGCGCAGAATCTGGCGATCGGCCGGGCATTCCTGCTCAATGATTTCGAAGGAGCAAATGTCTACCTGGAGATTGCCGAGGCACTGGCCGAGGACCGCGGGCTGGTCAACATGGTCGTTACCAATCGGATGATCGCCCTTGCCGAGTCGTTTGTTACCGGGAATCAGGATCGCGCCGCCGATGGGCTCGAGGAACTCTACCGCTTCGTCAATCACCCGCAGGTCAGCCGCCTGAACAAGAACGTGATCAAGAGCCTGCAGCTGCGCTATCTTGCCACGGCCGGTGACTTCTCCAGCCTGAAGCTCTACGAAGAAGCGGCGCTTGAGGAGTCGGGACAACAATCCGGCCAGGCAACCCTGGCCGCGACGGAGCTTCTCCTCTGCCGGTTCGATCGGCTGTTGTTCGAACAGCGCTATCAGGAGGGTTTGGCGTTCTGCCAGGAATTGCTGGGACGGGACGACATCAGGAAAAACGATCTGGTCCGGCCGATTCTTTCCGGGGGGCGTGCCCTGTTGACCGCCGTCAGCGGTGACATGGAGGCAGCTCAAAAGGCGATGGCCTCCTGCCAGAAGGAGTCGGGCCAGATGACGCATCGAATGGTGCTGGCCAAACTCTATTGCGCCCGCGCATTCGCCGCGGTCGGCAACAGCGAGGAGGCGAAACTCCTTCTGGAAGGGTTGGCTGCCGTCGTCAGCGAGAATCACCTCTCCCGCCTCACCCCCCAACTCCGGGCCCAGCTGTTGTTGCTCGACTCACCGTTGGCGGATGACACGATCGGGGCACTGCTGTCCGACATGCGGCGGGCCGGGGTCTGGTACATGCGGACACTGCTCGCCGACGACTACCATCACCTCTACCGATTGGCGGTTGAGTCCGGCGAAGAAGTCGATTATGCCCGCGAGATGGTTCAACGGCGCCTTTTGCTCGATTATGACGAGGACGGCGAAGCGTATCCGCGCCTGCGGATCAAGACCCTGGGCGGGGTGAGGCTGTTCCTCGGGGAAGAGCAGGTGGCACGGTCCGATGATTTCAGCCGGAGCCAGCGCGAGTGCCTCGCCCTGCTGGCGGCAATGTCGGACTGCCGGATCAGCCAGGAAGAGGTGCAGTTGGTCTTCTGGCCCGACAAGTCTCCGGAAAAGGCGCGCTCGACCCTCGACACCATGCTCTCCCGTCTGCGTAAGACCCTCAAGGAGAAGTTGCACCCTTACCCGGTCAAACGCTACCTGAAATTGCAAAAAGGTGTGCTCAGCCTGGAACATGCCGAGGTTGATGCCGATCGGGTCGCCAAGGCGCTCGCCCGGGCCCGGGAATTTATCCGTCGCCGCCGCTTGTGGCAGGCCGATGTCGCTTTCTCCGGTGCGCTCTCGCTCTGGCAGGGACCGTTCATGCCGGGGGCATGCAGTGCCGACCAATCGGCCGCCTTCGCCGATCAGATCCAGTCTTTATGTATTGATGCCGTACTCGAATGGGAGCCGATCCTGCATGATTCGGGACAGACGCCGCGGGCGATCGCGATTTTAAGCCACGCCCTGGCGATGGACCGGGGGAACGAGGAGTTGATGCGGGCGCTTTACCGCAGTCATATGCGGCACGGCAACATTCTGCGGGCGAACGAACTGTTGAAGCAGTTTGAAAAAGATCTTCGCGAAGAGGGGCACAGCGCCTCCGAAGCGGCTATGGTTATCGTATCGTTCAAGGCCTCCGAGTGATGCTCGATCGCCCCGGCGGTCACCCGCTTGATTTTTGCTACGGCACTGCGTTACAAAGGTTACGTTTCGTTGTGTTAATAAAAAAGGAGACTTTATGAGTCGCGATCTGAATCGTTTTTTTCTTGAAGCTGACCGTGCGGTGCTGGTTGTTGTCGACGTCCAGGAACGGCTGGTGCCGGCGATGCCGAAGAAGGTCTATCGTCGTTTGAAGAAGAGTATCGATGTCCTGGCCCGGGCCGCAAAAGAGCTTGGAGTTCCGGTGGTGACCACCGAGCAGTATCCGCGCGGACTCGGCCATACCGTGCCCGAACTGGCCGATGCCTGTGCCGAAACGGTCGTCGAAAAAGTCAGCTTCGGTTGCTGCGGCGAACCGACCTTCATCGAGAAGCTGAAGGAGCTCGGTCGCACCCAGGTTGTTCTGACCGGCATGGAGGCTCACGTCTGTGTTTACCAGACGGTACTCGGCCTGCTCGACAGCGGCTACAACGTCCACCTGGTCAGCGACGCGATCTGTTCACGCAACAAGCACGATTACCTGGCCGGGGTTGACAATGCCCGCTGCGCCGGGGCGGTGGTCAGTACCACCGAGATGGTATTGTTCCAGTTCCTGCAGCAGGCGGGGACGCCGGAATTCAAATTCGTCTCCGGCCTGGTCAAGGAGCGGGATTCCGATAAAGACTGAGCCATTTACAGGATGGCTCAAGAGGAGATGACGATGAGAAGTGTTGCAATAACTCTGGCCGCGGTTTTCTGTTTTGCTGCTCTGATCGGACTGACGGCCTGCTCTGATAAAGGTGAAAGCGGAACCGAACTCAAGCGGTTTCCGATTGAAACCATGCAGGGGATCGTTGATCGGCGCAAGGTCGATTTCGATAACAAGAATTCGGTCGATGGCAACGGTTCGGTCCGTTTGACCGTCTACCGTCCGACGACCTATCGGTTATACGAAACGGAC
>PKTZ01000186.1 GCA_002868925.1 Desulfuromonas sp.
GAAGACGCCGGCGACGAAGCGGACACGATCTTGGCGGAAGACGACTGACGCTGCTGACGGACGAACAGGAAAGGCCCGGCAAAAACTGCCGGGCCTTTTCTTGTGATTGTTCCGCGCTGCCGATAACTACTGAACCCGCAACACCTCGACATCGAAAATCAGGTCGGAATTCGGCGGAATCGCCGCCCCGGCGCCGCGGGCACCGTAACCGAGGCTGGCCGGAATGTAGAGGGTGCGGAAGCCGCCGACCTTCATCCCGGCGACCCCTTCGTCCCACCCCTTGATCACCCTGCCGGCGCCGAGCGGAAAAGTGAACGGGGTACCGCGGTCGACCGAGCTGTCGAACTTCTTCCCTTTTTGCCCGTCCTCGTCGAACCAGCCGGTGTAGTGCACGGTAACGACCTTGCCGGGAACGGCCTCGGTACCGTCGCCGATGGCATGATCCTCGTAACGCAGATCGGAGTCAGTGGTGATCATCTCGGCGCCTGCAAACGGGACGCAGAGCAGCAGGGACAGGGCCATTAACAGGACGATTCTTTTCACGGTTCACCTCGCATCAAAATGATTGTTGTTGGATCGGTTTGCTAACAAATTATTGAACTCCCCCCTGCAGCAGCGGCAGCGGGTTGCCGTTGACCATAAGCTCGCCGTCGCTGAAGGTGGCGTGCGACTTCAGCCGGTTGCCGTCGCGCTCGATGAAGTTCTGCGCGACCAGCATCTCGAGCTGCATGTTGAGCTGCTGCTCCACCATCTGCGCCAACTGTGACTCGTCGATCTCGAGTTCGGGATTGGCCTGGCGGGCCTGCTCGATCTGGTTCTTGACCTGACTCTCCATGGTGGCGCTCAACGCCGATCGGACCAGGGTTTCGTCGGCGACCAGGTCGAGGGCCGAGTCGAGGTACTGCACGTACTGCAGGGCAGCGAGCGGGTTCTGCCTGAGCTGCTCGACCGCCTCGGCCGGCAGGGCCGAGACCCTGAGGTTGAAGCTGCCGTCGGCCACGCCCATCGGCGTTGTCAGGTGGAAGCGGCGGATCTTCATCTCCGGCTCGCCGGGGAGCAGGCCGATCATCAGCTCGCTGTACATCGGCAAAAGCTGCGCGGCGAGCTGCTCCGGGTCGTTAAAGGCGTCGCTGGCGTAGAAATCGAGCATCTGCTGCTGGAAGGCGGAGAGGACCTGGCCGTCGAGGTTTTTAGCCTCCATCTCGAGCTCGAGCGGACCGAAGGTTTCACCATCGACGGTGAGGCCGTTGAAGGTGATCCCCTGGTCGTAGTGGAGCATCGCCCCGTCGAAGCGGCTGGTCGAGGTCATGTCGATGCCGGCCATTGAGAAGGCCTGGCGCTCCGGCTTGTCCTTGACCGGCATATCGGCCTCGAGGCCGCGGTAGGTGACATTGGTGGTGCCGACGTAGAGCATCGGCAGCGCCTCGACCAGGTCGAAATCTGCGCTGGCTCCGTCCCAGGTGATCAGGCCGTCCTCGCCCCTGATCGTCAGCTGCGGCATGTCGAGGCTGCCGACCATGGTCCCGGCGACGGGATGGTAGACGCCGGCGACCGTGAGCCCGCCCCAGCCCAGTTCCGTCTCCTTGACCTGCTTATTAAAGCCGGGAACGGTGAGCAGGCTCTGCGTCTCGCCGTCGTAGGAAACCCGGGCGATGGCGACCGCCTCCCTGAGCTCGGGGATCGTGTCGAGCAGCGCCGCCAGCTTGGCCTCCGTCGATTCGATCCCGGCCAGGCGGGTCTCGATCAGGGCGGCGGCCGGGGCCAGGCTGAGGTTGCCGTTTGGACCGCGGCCGGAGACGAACGGGCCGTGCTGGATGCGGTGTTCGAACACCATCTGTACGCTCTCGGTCAGCAGCTCGCCGCTCTCCTCGTCCTTGCCGGCCGGGACGGTAATGTTGAGTACGGTCTCGGCCCGGGCGTCGAAAAAGCTTTTCATGTAACTGCGGTTCTTGATGGCAATCGGGCCGAAGCGGCCATATTTTTCAAGGTTGCCGAAGTAGTAATCCCTGGCGCTGTTGCCGACGTAAAGGGTGGCGCCGGCCCAGGCGGCGACGCCGAGAACAATGACGGCCGCGATGATGATCAGTTTTTTCATCTTTCCTCCGAAAAAAATCAAAAGAGAAGGGACAAAACCTTCTATAACCGATAAAGAGGCTTATCACCACCAAGTCACCAAGGACACCAAGAAAGTAAAAATCGATTCTCACGCAAAGCCGCAAAGGCGCGAAGAAGATCGCACCCCTTAAAAAGGCAAAGAACAATTCGGGGTTAAAACCAAAATCGTTTTATATTCTGCCCGATTATTGGTTTTTAACTTAAACAGGTTTATTGCTTCTCTTTGCGACTTTGCGTCTTCGCGTGAGACATGCCTTTATGCATTAGTCTTTCTTGGTGCCCTTGGTGCCTTGGTGGCTAACTTTTCGGCTCTATATCTATTAGAAAAAAAACATGTAATACCATACACTTGCAAATAAATAGCGTCAACCGGCTACCCTGCCCGGTCCGCGAGCCACTGCCGGCCCGCCTCCTCGTTGGCGAAGACCCCGACCTGGAAGCCACGGTTGACGGCGACGGTCTCGCAGAACTTGACCTCGTCATATGAGTCGAGATCGAGGGCGACGAAGGCGATCATCCAGCCGGAGCGGACTCCGCACTTGGCCAGGGTCGTGTTGATTTCGTAAGCGCTGACAGTGGAATAGCTTCCGGTAGCGTGAGAGACAACCAGCAGCTTCCTTTTTCCCAGGTCGTTCGTGCGGCGGGCAATCTCCGTCCAGGCCTCGTGCGAGACCCGTTTCAGTTCATTGAGGTCACTCGGCCGCTGGCCGTAGATCTCGACCCGGAGCAGGTCGGCTTCATCGGAATAATTCATTTCATACCACATGACATGCCCCCAGTGAAAAAGTGGTGACGATGCAGTATCGTCTTCATTCTTATTCTATCAGCCGCTCTAGTCGGCGAGCGGGTCCTCCCCCTGCTGCCAGCCGGCGAGCACCCGATCGGACAGGTGAAAGTCCTCCCCCTTGTGCTCGGTGAGGGTGACGTACATCTGCTCCTTCGGGATGTTCCAGCGGGCGTGGATCAGCTTCATGAAACCGAGGCTCAGCTCGCGCCGCTGCTCGATGCTGCGCCCCTCGCGGATGTCGGCGTTGACCAGGGCGATCCCCTTCTCCGGTTCCCTGGCCCGGCCGATCGAGAGGTTGTGGTGACCGAACTCGCGCAGCGAGATGCTGATGTGGTCGGTGCCGGTGTCCATGACCCTGGAGAAGAGCTGACGCACCTCCTCGGCGAAGGCGTTCTTGTCGGCATCATTGAGCTCACGGTTGAATTCGAACTGCAGGTGCGGCATGGGAACCTCCCTTAATTATTCTCAGTGCTGTAAATCGAGCAAAGGCTTATCGCCACCAAGTCTCCAAGAAAATCTAAATCTGATCTCACGCAAAGCCGCAAAGTCACAAAGTAGATCGACATCATTAAAAAGAAAAAAATATTTTGGGTTTTAAACCAAATCCGTCTTCTTAAGCTTTTGATATTGACTTTTACCTTATAAAGAGTTTTGCCTCTCTTCGCGACTTTGCGTCTTCGCGTGAGACATGACTTTATGAATTGGCCTTCCTTGGTGCTCTTGGTGTCTTGGTGGCCAATAGTTCAGTTTTACCCCTCGCGCAGGCGGTCGAAGTTTTCGAGGTCGGCGATGTCGTTGACCCAGGGCAGCATCCGCGAGCAGAAGAAGTTGGTGTTCGGCGCCACCTTGCACGGCTGATCGAGTGAACCGGCGAGCACCATGGCGAAGCCGGGGAAGGCGACGTGGGAATTGTAGATCGGGGTGCCGCACTTACTGCAGAAATGCTTGACCGCCTTGTCGCTGACCCGGTATTCGACGAGCTTCTTCTCGGGATCGTCGATGTGCAGATCGTCTTCGCTGACCACGATCAGGGTCGAGAACGCGGCGCCGGTGTTCTTCTTACAGGTGTTGCAGTGGCAGTTGGCCGCCGCAATCACCTCGCCGCTGATGGTGTAGGTGACGGCGCCGCACAGGCAGGATCCGGTCATCGTTTCCGACATATCGCCTCCTTTTTCATTAGACTGTATCGTTAAAAGATAACGGATATTATCCGCGGCACAAATAAAAAAACCGCCCGGAAGGGCGGTTCTACGTAAAAGGCAAGGGACGACGATAATCTCAGCGCTCGATTGCGACCACCGGCAGGCCGTTGCCGAGCCAGCCGAGGATACCGTCTGTCAGGTGGCGCGCCCGGCGGTAGTCGGTGCGCTCATGTAGAAAGTCGAGCAGGATGCCGGTGCGCCGGCCGCTGCGGCAGACCAGCACCAGGTCGTCCTCCGGCGTCGCCAGCTCTGCCAGAGCGGCCAGCCAGTCGTCGATATTCTCCCCGGTGAAGGTGAGCAGGTGGCTGTCGGCGATGATGCCGGTTTCACGCCACTCGTTCGGCTGGCGGATATCGACCAGAACCGTCCCCTCCGGCGCCGCCGCCAGTTGTTTGGAATTAATGTTGTGCATGAATTGAAAAACTTTCCGTGGAGGTGAAGAATAAGAGGCTAAACAGCCTCGTTCTTATGGAAGACGTCGAAGAAGACGACGCTGTTATCGTCGATCTCACCGCACTTTTCGCAGCGCTCCTCGAGCTTCTTG
>PKTZ01000133.1 GCA_002868925.1 Desulfuromonas sp.
ACCGTTATGGTGGTCGACAAGCAAGGGATCGTTCGTTACCTGCAGGTGGTGCCGGAGAGTGGACACCTGCCCGATATGGACCGCGCTTTTGCTTTTGCGCAGCAGTTGGCTGAAGAGTAGTCCGTCAGGCGATGCTGTCGAGGATCGTGATCGTCGTCTCCGGGTCGGGCCGATCTGTGTGGTCGGGAAAGACATCGGCGGCGCGGATGATTCCGTCTTTGTCGATGATGAAGCGGGCTGGCATCGGCAGCTGCCAGGAGTTGTCGCCGTTGAACCGGGCCAGGTCGATGTCGAATCCGAGATAGACTTCGCGCAGGTCGTCCGGCAACTGCCAGGCCAGGTTGAATTGGCTCGCGACAGCGTTGCCGATGTCTTGTAGAAGGTTGAAGCGGAGGTGGTGCTTGCGGATGGCCGCTTGTAAAAACTCCGGCTTTTGCGGCGAGACGGCAAGAAGTGTCCCCTTGCGCTTGCGAATATCTTCAACGATTTCCTGCAGAGCTGACAGCTCCGCCACGCAGTAAGGTCACCATCCCCCGCGAAAAAAATGAAGAACCAGGGGCCCCTTCGCCAGGATCCGTTCGCTGCTGACCGGGTCGCCATAGACGTTCGGCAGGGTGAAGGATGGTGCCACTTCACCGACGGTCGGCACGGTGGCGGCCTGGCCGGAAGCGGCGAGCTCGGAGCGGGTTCGCCGCATGATATCGGCACTAGTGGCCGACGGTTTTGATTTGGCCCTGATGGCGGCCAGATGGTCTTTAAGGGACATCGCTGGTTCCTGCCTTTCAAAAGCAAGGTTTTCTGCATCATATACAAATTGCCGGTCAGGTCAAGCTTCGAGGCTGTCCCGGCTCTTGAAGTTCTCATGGCAAGAGGTTACATTGTAAGCATTGTTTATTACTATGGGTTTGTGATGACTCTTGCTAGCGAAAACAGTTCACTGCCGGCGCCGATCCCCGACCTGATCGCCGGGCGTAATGCCTCCGGCTACTGGACCATCCGTAAGGTTTCCGAGACGCTGGCTGCTTCACTCGGGCAGTCAGGTGAGGATCTGGTCGGGGAGTCGCTGCGCCAGGTCTTCCGCCAGGTGTCACCGCCGTTGTGGGACCTGGCCGACGAGGTGGTTGCCGCGGATGCGCCGCGGCAGGATATTCCGGTCCGGTTCGGGCAGGTCGATGCCGATCTTTTGCTCGAAGCGGCGCCGGGAGGAATTGCACAGGATTACAAGAGTCCGCTGGTCTATTTCCGGTTTTACCGACAGCAGTTCGGCGGGCCGCATGACGGGTTGCCGGAGCAGCGGTTCGGGCTGGTCGGAAACAGTCCCGGCATGCTCGAGGTTTTTCGCAAGATCGAGCTCTATGCCGATTCCGACGCCGCGGTTCTGGTGACCGGCGAGACCGGTACCGGTAAAGAGTTGGTGGCCCGGGCGATGCACGAACAGGGTGTCCGCCGGTCCGGTCCGTTTGTTGCGGTCAATTGCTCGGCCATTTCCGAGGAGCTGCTCGAGTCGGAACTGTTCGGCCACGAACAGGGGGCCTTTACCGGGGCGCTGAAGGCGCATCGCGGGCGCTTCGAACGGGCCGACGGCGGCACGATTTTTCTCGACGAGATTGGGGATATGCCGCTGGCGACCCAGGCCAAGCTGCTGCGAGTCCTCGAGGCCGGCCGGATCGAGCGGGTCGGGTCGGAGCGGGAGACTCCGGTCGATGTCCGGATTGTCGGTGCAACCAATGTTCCGCTCGAAGGGGAGGTTGGCCGGGGCGGTTTCCGGGCCGATCTCTATCACCGCATTGCCGTTTTGCGCGTGCACCTCCCTCCGCTGCGCCAGCGCTTGGACGATCTGTCTCTGCTGATCCGGTATTTCGTTGATCAGTTTAATCAAAAATACAACAAACGGGCGAAGCGGCTGACGCCAGAGGCGGAAGCACTGTTGCGCTCCTATCTCTGGCCGGGGAACGTGCGCGAACTGCGCAACGTGCTGGAACGGGTATTTGTCGAGTCCGACACTGAGGTTATCGGCGCCCGGGCTTTTGCCGAGTGGGTGCGGGAACGGCAGGACTTCAGCCCCGGGGACTGGGGAGTTGCAACCGAGGTCAGGGCGCCGCAGCTGCCGCCGGTACTGGCTTCCTATGACCCGTCGATCCCCGCTGGCGGCGAGATGAGCTCCTCGCGCCATTCGACCCGTCCGGCCAACCTGACCGTCGATAGCATCCGGCGGGCCTACCGCCAGGCCGGTGGTAACCTGGCCGAAGCGGCCCGACAGCTCGGTTGTCACCGGGCGACACTCTACCGTTACCTGCAGAAGTTCGGGCTTTCTCGCGACGACCTGTCGTAATCTTTTCGTTTCTTCCCCTCACATTCAGGCTTAATGCCAGTTATATTGAGTTAGGCGGAATGCTTGCGACGTCGCAAATGTAGCTAGTGTCTATTTTGTGCGACACTTGCGACGTTGAAGTTATTGATTCTTTTCAGGAGTAAACTCCTAATATGCCGAAATAACACGACTTTTGTGTTTTTAAGAATGTTGGCACAGCTCGTGATATAGAAAATGGCAGATTTAACAAACCAAACCAAAAACATCACAGGAGGTGTCATCATGACAAATTGGAATCTTTTCAGAGAGATGGACAGTCTGCGTAAAGAGATGGACGAGCTCTTTCGGGGGATCGGCAACAGCTCTTTAGAAACAGCCTTCTTACCTGGCGTCGGAACCCAGCGTTTTCCGCGCGTCAACCTGAGCGAGGATGGTGAAAACTTTTATCTCGAGGCTCTTCTCCCCGGGGTTGACGAGAAAGATATCGAACTGAGCGTTACCGGCAACAGCCTGACCCTGGCCGGTGAGCGGTTCGAAGAGAAGCAGGACGGAACCCGCACCTGGCACCGGCGTGAGCGGGGGAGCGGCAAGTTTCTGCGGACCATCGAGCTGCCATCCGATATCGACAACAAAAAGATCTCGGCCGAATACAAGAACGGCATTCTGACCGTCACCATGGCAAAGGCGGAGAGTGCCAAGCCGAAGAAGATCAGTATCGTCAGCCATTAATAATAGATCGGGTAAAGGAGAACAGCCATGAGTGAAAAAGCAATGACCGTACAGAACGAAAATAATGTTGTTAAAGAGTCGACCCGCGATCAGCACTTTATCAGCCCGGCTTTCGATATCTTCGAAACCGACGATATCCTGACTTTGGTGGCCGACATGCCGGGGGTGAGCAAGGAGCACCTTGAGATCGATGTTGATCAGGGAATTCTCAGCATCAGAGCCGAAGCGGGTAACGGTATCAAGGGCGAATCTCTCTATCGCGAATATCGACCGAGCGGCTACTACCGCCAGTTCCGTTTGCTCGAGGAGTTCGATGCGGCCAAAGCCGACGCCGAATTGAAGGACGGGGTGTTAACGTTGCGCCTGCCGAAGGCGGAAGCGGCCAAGCCGAAGAAAATTGCCGTCAAGACGGTGCATTAAATACAAAGGGCCGCTGGTAATTGGCAAGCGGCCCTTTATTATTACAGAGGAAGCAAATCATAAACGGAAAGGACTGACATGGACTTCAATCGCTTGACCCAGAAAAGCCAGGAAGCGTTCCAGGCGGCCCAGTCGATCTGCCTGCGACGCGGGCATCTGGAAGTGGACGGTGCGCATCTGCTGCTCGCCCTACTGCAGCAGGAAGGTGGCCTGGTGCCACGACTGCTACAGAAGATCGATGCTGATCCGACCCGGCTGTCGCAAGAGCTGGAAAATGAGCTCGACAAGCTCCCTTCGGTCTCCGGTCCCGGCGTCGAGGCGGGGAAGATCTATGTCAGTCAGAGACTGAACCGGATTCTGCTCAAGGCCGAGGACGAAGCGAAGCGGCTCAAGGACGAGTATGTCAGCGTCGAGCATCTGCTGCTTGCTCTGACCGAAGAGAAGAACAGTGCTTCCGGTAAGGTACTGGCGGGTCACAACATCGAGCGCGCACGCCTGCTCGAAGCGTTGACCTCGATTCGCGGTAGCCAGCGGGTGACCAGCAGTGATCCGGAGGCGAGCTA
>PKTZ01000200.1 GCA_002868925.1 Desulfuromonas sp.
GTCCTGGTCGATATCTTTGAAATGGGTGGCGACCGCTTCTCCGATCGGGATGATCTGCAGTGAGCATCCGAGCAGTTCGGCCAAGCGGACCGCGTTGTTCCGGGTCCGGTCGGTGGTTCCGAAGCCGGGCATGGTCACGGCCGAGATCCCCTTTCGCTCGAGGCCGAGTTTGTCGAACGCCTTGACGCAGACCAGCATCGCCAGGGTTGAGTCGAGGCCGCCGGAGAGGCCGATCGTCACCCGGCTCGATCCGGTATGCTTGAGCCGCTTGGCCAGACCGGTCGTCTGCAGGGCGAAGATCTCACTGCAGCGCTGGCAACGCTCCTCAATCTGCGCCGGGACAAAGGGGGTTTGCGCGATCGGCCGCAGCAGTGATTCGCCCTGTACGTCGCGCAGGGTAAAGTTGACCACCCTCCCCTCCGGCTCGAACAGACCGTCTGCGAAGCTGTTGTTGCGCTGACGTTCGCTGAGCAGGCGACCGATATCGATATCGGCGAGCGCGCTTTTCGACGCGAAGGAGTACTGTTCGCTTTCGGCGAGGACGAGTCCGTTTTCGGCGATCAGGGAGTGCCCGGAAAAGATCAGGTCGGTACTCGACTCTCCCGGCCCTGCCGACGAATAAGCATAAGCGGCAAGACAACGGGCCGACTGCCCGCGGACCAGGTCACGTCGATAACTTTCTTTGCCGAGACTTTCCGGGCTGGCCGAGACGTTGGCCAACAGGGTCGCGCCGCGTAATGCCTGCTGACCACTCGGCGGATTGGCCACCCAGACATCTTCACAGATCTCCAGGCCGAGTNCTCCAGGCCGAGTCGGCAACCGGGCATATTTTCGGCCTGGAAAAGGAGATCGGTCCCGAAGGGGATTCGCTCCCCGTTCAACACGACCTCATCCTCGATAGCGTCATAGGCCGAGGAGAACCAGCGCTCCTCGTAAAATTCGTTGGTATTGGGAAGATAGGTTTTCGGAACGGCACCGCGCACGGAGCCGTTGGCGATAAAAAGAGCGCAGTTGAAAAGACGGCCTGCCTGTTCGACCGGGGCTCCGACGACCAGGGCCACCCCTGACCGCTCCGAGAGATCGGCAAGGGTATCAAGCGCACCCTGAACCTCGGCCTGCAGGGCTGTCTGGAAAAACAGATCGCCGCAACTGTATGCTGTCAGTCCGAGCTCGGGAAAAATCGCCAGCTGGCATCCTTCTTCCGCCAGCTGTTCGACGACCGCTTCCATCTGCCGCAGGTTGAACCGGACGTCGGCCACCCGGTGTTCCGGCGAGACAACCGCAACCCGGATCATGTCGAGATCACGCAAACTTCGCACAAGCTGTTTCAACGGTTCGAAACCTCCCTGCCACAGATAGCGATTAACACTTTAAAAATAGAATATTTTACCGCACTTACGGTAAAAAGAAAAGGGACTCAAAGGTCGGCATCGAATGCATTCGGGAAATGCTCGATCTTCACCGCGTCGCCATCAACCAGGACGGAGATCACATCGAACTGTGGCTGCAGCTTATTTGTGGATTCCTGCTGGAGATACCATTGGGCGGTACGGATAATCTGGCGCTGCTTGGTCGGGCCGACCGCTTCGGCCGGCTGGCCGAACTGTAGACCGGTTCGGGTTTTAACCTCGACGAAGAGGAGACTTTTTTTGTGCCGGGCGATGATATCGATTTCACCGGTCGGGGCGGTGTAGTTGCGGGCAAGAATTTTCGCGCCCTGTTTGCGTAGAAAGCTGGCGGCCTGCGCCTCCCCCCAGGCTCCGAGTTTCAGCCGCGTTTCGGTCATGATGTCTCGATGTGTTCCTTGACGCCGCGGAAGCTGAGTCGGTGCTGGGGGGTCGGGCCGAGCCGGGCAATGGTTTCGAGGTGTTCTCGACTGCCGTAACCTTTGTGCCGGGCAAACCCGAACTCCGGAAAATGACGGTCGAAGCTGACCATGATCCGGTCGCGCACGACCTTGGCGACAACCGATGCGGCGGCGATCGACAGGGAACGGGAGTCTCCCTTTTTGATTGTCTGCTGGGGGATATCGGAGCGGATCGCCGAGATCCCGTCGATAAGAAGGTAATCGGCCGGAACCGGCAACCGCGCAACTGCCTGCTGCATGCTCATCAGGGTCGCCTGCAGGATATTGTGTCGATCGATCGCAGAGGGCGAAGAAAGACCGATCCCGACCGCGACCGCCTGCTCCCTGATCAGCGGGTAGAGTCTTTCCCGCTGCCGTTCGGTCAGCTTCTTTGAATCGGTCAGACCGGGAAGATCAAACTCCTCCGGCAGAATAACCGCCGCGGCGACCACCGGACCGGCCAGAGGACCGCGGCCGGCCTCATCGATACCGGCGATGGCCTGGCAGCCTCTTTTTTTTGCCCGCGCCTCGAAATAGAGCGGGTCGTCATCTTGTAAAGGGAAAAGGGTACCGGACATGGCAAGGAGTATAGCAGAATCGGCCGGCGTTCACAGGAAAACAGGAGCACTGTTGCAATTGTTCATTTTCCGCATAAAAAAAGCCCCGGAAAATCCGGGGCTTTTAATCGACTGCCTAGTTGATGCGCTTTTCGCGGATACGGGCCGCCTTGCCCTGCAGGTTGCGCAGGTAGTAGAGCTTGGCCCGACGAACACGACCGACCGAAAGAACTTCGATCTTCTCGAGTGCCGGCGAGTGGAGCGGGAAAATTCGCTCGACGCCGAAGCCGTTAGAAATTTTACGGACGGTGAAGGAAGAGCCGACGCCGCGGTTGACCCGCTTGATGCAGACGCCCTGGTAAACCTGAACCCTCTCCTTGTCACCTTCGATGATCCTGACGTGAACACGCAGGGTATCTCCCGCCTTGAACTGCGGCAGCCCTTTTTTCATATGTTCCATGCCGATTTGATCGACGATATTCATGTTGTCCTCCTCGCGATCTGTTTGCTATTTTTCAAGGTTACTGTTTCTTCGTTTATATATCTATATTCTGCTCAGTTATTACCCGACCGGCCAGCCAATCTGTCCAGGATGATGGCTGCTGCCGCTCTAACTGACAAATGATTGTAATCTTCAACACCCCGTACCGGTTCGAGAACATGCCAACCGTTCTCGAAAAACTCCGGGGCGAGCCCCCATCCGGTCCCGAAAACGAGCAGGCCTGGCTGCTTCTGCATCAACCCGCGACAGGTCTCAAAACTGATTCCGTCGTCGCGCGATGCCCCGGTTAAAACCGGCAGCGGCTCCGCCGCCGTAATTTCCCGCCAATCTGCAAGCGCCTTTTTAAACGTCGAGACGACCCGGATCAGTTCCAACGCCTGACGCCGTTTCGGGTTGTAGGCGGCGCCGCTTCCCTCGACCCAGTGCCCGAGCAGCCGTTTGACCAGCCGCTGTTGCTCGGCGACCGGTGTTACCACGTAAAAGCGCTGCAGGCCGAAGGTGCGGGCGCTGCGTGCGATATCGTGCAGGTCGAGGTTGGTGACGGCTGTGGTCACCAGGTCGCCGCGCCGATCGACCACCGGAGCATGAACCAGTGCCGCGGCCAGCGGTTGCAGCGTCATTCTTCTTCGTCTCCGGGGCCGGCCATTAGTTCGGCCAGCATTTCCCGATCGGCATCGTCGAGTGCTGCTGTCTGCATCAGTTCGGGACGCCGTAGCAGGGTCCGCCGCAACTGCTCCCTGCGTCGCCAGCGTTCAATCGCGGCGTGGTTCCCGGAGCGTAATATCTCCGGCACCTGCCATTCGCCGAACGTTTCCGGACGCGTGTACTGCGGGTACTCGAGCAGGCCGTCTGAAAACGAATCACCGGCAGCGCTGTCATCGCAACCGAGCACTCCCGGTAGCAGTCGGCCGATGGCGTCGATCATCACCATCGCCGCCGGCTCACCACCGGTCAGAACAAAATCGCCGACTGAGAACTCTTCATCGACCAGGTAGCGAATCCGCTCGTCGTAACCTTCGTAGCGGCCGCAAACGAAAATCAGGCCGGAGCAGCCGGCCAGCCTCTGCGCTTCGCGCTGACAGAACGGCTTGCCCTGCGGCGTCATCAGAAGCACCGGCGATCCAGGCGCTGCAGTCTTCAATTCCTCGAGCGCCCTTGCCACCGGCTCCGGCTTCATCACCATGCCGCTACCGCCACCGTAAGGGGTGTCGTCGGTAACCTTGTGCTTGCCTTCGGCCCAGTTGCGCAGCGCATGCGCTTGTATTTTCAACAATCCCCGCTGTTGCGCCTTGGCGAGAATACTCTCCGAAAAAGGCGAATCGAACAGCGCGGGGAATAACGTCAGTATGTCAATCTGCATCGGGTTCAGGAACCAGTCCTTCCGGAAGATCGACCGTCATCCGTTTTCCGGCCAGATCGACCGCACAAATAAACTGGTCGACAACCGGTATCAGTACTTCACCAAAAGGCCCCTCAACAACGTATACATCGTGAGCAGCCGTCGTAAACTTGTTTTCGAGCGTCCCGATCTCGCCGCACCGCTTATCCGTCACCGCGATGCCCTGCAGCTCCTGCCAGTAATGACCGCCCGGCTCCGGCTCTTCAACTTCGGAGCGGAGCAAAAAGAGATCGCACCCGACCAACGTCTCAACCAGGTTTATATTTTCGTGCTCCTGCAAACGCAGCAGAATTTTCCCTTTGTGCAGCGTCGCCCGAACCGGTACGTACCACTCACCGGAGCCTGGAGTCTTGCGCAGCAGTACCCTGGTTGCGTTTTCCAGAGAAGACGATTGTCCATCCACCGGTCGGACCTTCAGGTCGCCCTTCAGTCCGTGGGTGCCGACAATCGTCCCATAGTGAAACAGGTCAATCTCAGAAGTGCTCATTACTCCA
>PKTZ01000135.1 GCA_002868925.1 Desulfuromonas sp.
CGTATGCCCGAAGCGGAAGTCGTCAAGCTGCGAAGGGATAAGATTGGATTTGTCTTCCAGCAGTTCTACCTTATTCCTGGGCTAAGCGTCTATGACAATATCGCTCTCCCGCTGCTCTTCAGTAAGAATCCCGCGACGCCCGAGAAGATCACCCACTTGGCGCAAATGGTGGGCTTGGAGCATCGGCTTGACCACGTCCCATCGCAACTGAGTGGTGGAGAGATGCAGCGAACTGCAATCGCACGTGGCTTGGTCAACGAACCAGAAATTCTTCTGGCGGATGAGCCTACCGGGAATCTTGACAGCGAAAACAGCGAAAAGATTTTTGAAATCCTCGGTTCATTGAGAAATAATGGCCTAACCATTGTTATGATTACGCATAACCCAGAACTTGCCGAACGTGCTGATCGTACTATACACATCAAGGATGGGTTGGTTCATAAGGAAGAATGATTTAGTCATCACATGGGCCAACCGGCAATCTGGATTCGGAGGCCGAAGCAGAAGTCATGAAGGTTCTTATGAACCTTCATCGACAAGGGAAAACAATTATTTTTGTCACGCACAGCAATGAAATAGCATCACGGGCCGGTAATATCGTGTATGTTCACGACGGCCAGATCCAATTGCCCGAGTTCAAAAAAGCAAGTTGATGAACTGAAAACTATAAGTACAAAGCTTTCCTCCCAGTGCCCACTACCGTACGGTTCGGGGAACCAAATCAAAAAAGGGTCGCAGAAAATATTCTGCGACCCTTTCTATTGTCTGGAGGCGGGAATGTTACAGGCCTATCACCCCTGCCACAATGTCCAGGCAAGATCATTCTTGTTGGATGACCACGTAAACTTGGCCTGACAGACTTGGCATTGGAAGTCTTGCTCTTCGTAGTTGCGGTTGTTGTTCCCCTTGAAAAAACGGAGGGCATCAATTTTACTTAGATACTGATGTGGTGTTCCGCGACGTCTTTTTTGCGACTGCTCAATACACATTTTACATGCTTCCATGTTCGGACGCTCGCTTTCCGTTCGGGGGGAGATCGTCGTTGATTTGTCTTATTTACAGCGCATCGTTTTGAGTCCGTCGGCAAAAAGGACGCCGATCTTGCGGGTTCCGCCAATTTCCTGGACCTGTCCAAGGCCGAATTTTTTGTGCTTGATCACGTCTCCGACCTTGTAGGCCTTATCCATCGAATAGGCAACCGCTTGGGTATCGTCTAACTCCAATTTATCCCACGCTTTTTGCTCGGCGATTTTCGGATCAACCGGTTTGCGCACGGCCCTCTTTTTCGGCTCAGCAGTAGGAGCGCGGAACTTGTGCTGTCCTTCGCAGGTGTTGCACTGAACCTTTGAGGGCGTATCGCCGGTCATGGCGATCACGATGTGATTGGTCACTTTGCGGCACTTGGTACAGCGGGATTCGACCTGGTCGCCGGCTGACAGAGTTTTGTTTTGCATATCGTTTTATCCTTCACTTAAAGATTGAGTCGTATTGAAGCAGAAAAAGCGGTTTTGCGCTAGCCACGATTGGCACTCTGCGTCGTCCGGTTTCTTATTCTTCGGCGGCGGCGTGGCCTGCTCTTTTTCGCGGTCTGAGTCTCTGTGTCTGTACTCGTTTTGGTGTGTGCCGGTTGCCGTTGTCCGGTGGCGTTGCGCTTCGGCGCCGGAACCTCGTAATCGAAGTCCGGAAGCTGGCAACGCTTGATCGGAGCGTCCAGCACCTTTTCGATGGCGCGCACCATGGCTTTATCCTCACTTGTCACCATGGTAAAAGCGTCGCCGCTGCGGGCGGCGCGACCGGTGCGTCCGATCCGATGAATATAAGTATCGGCCGTATCGGGGATGTCGAAATTGATGACATGCGAAACCTGAGAAACATCGATACCGCGTGCCGCGATATCGGTGGCGACGAGAACCTGGAAGCTGCCGTCGCGAAATCCGTTTAGCGCCGCCTGGCGCCGCGACTGCGAGAGGTTTCCTTGCAGCGAGGCTGCCTGGAAACCCGACTTGATCAGTTTTTCACCGAGCCGTTTGGCGCGGTGCTTGGTGCGGGTAAAGACCAGGACCGACTGGGTGTCGGTATGTTCGAGCAGCTTCAGCAAAAGGTCGGTCTTGAGGTGTTGTGCGACCGGGTACAGGGCGTGCTTGACCGTGACCGCCGGCGCGACGGTATCGACCTGAACAGTTTCGGGGTTGTGCAAGACTTCGCGCGTCAGGTGCTTGATCTCTTTCGGCATGGTCGCCGAAAAAAGAAGGTTCTGGCGCTGCTGCGGCAGCTGTTTGATGACACGCCGGATGTCGGGCAGAAAACCCATATCGAACATCCGGTCGGCCTCATCGAGAACAAGAACCTCGAGGCGGCTTAGATTGATGGTCCCTTGCTTGAGATGGTCGAGCAGGCGGCCCGGGCAGGCGACGACGATCTCAACCCCCCGTTTGAGTGCTGTAATTTGCGGGTTGATGCCGACTCCGCCATAGAGGGTTACGCTACGCAGCCCGCTCTTTTGACCCAGAAGGTTGAATGATTCGTTAATCTGTTCGGCCAACTCGCGGGTCGGCGCAATAACCAAGGCACGGACAAAGCCGCGCTCCCCTTTCACCAGGCGGTGCAGGATCGGCAGGCCGAAGGCGGCTGTTTTACCGGTTCCGGTCTGGGCCAGCCCCATAACATCTCGGTTTTGCATAATTTTCGGGATTGCTTGGGCCTGGATAGGCGTGGCCCGGGTGAATCCGGCAGCATCGACACCGACCATAATGGTGGGATGCAGGTTGAAACGGTTGAAATCCATAAATTCCTTAGCAGGGCAGCTGTCTGGACTATTGCGGAGAGATAGTCGTCGTCCGGACGGCGTGCTTATAAGTTTCAGGCTAGTTAGCCATCTTCCTCTTCAGTGGTCTTTTCCTCTCCGGATTTACGCAGCCTTTTCTCTTCCTTTTTGGCTTTTCGCGCAAGTTCTTTCTGTCGCTTTTCATAATTGTAGTTCGGCTTGCGGGCCATGGGATCGCCTTTTTTTTGAAGTTTTGTGGGCGGGTTCAAGGGTGCCGTGTGCTGGCAAGAAAACCAAGGGGAGTATCTGTGGTCGGTTTCCTTCTCAGCTTTGCGGGCAAGAAGGGATGTTGTCTGTATTGTCGTACATTCTTACCCGGATCGACAGCGACCATAAAAAAACCACATAGCCCAAAGAGGTCTGTGTGGTGATTCCTGACTGATTAAATTATTAATCGGGTCTGGCCAATTGCTGCACAAACGTTTAACTCCGATCACGCTAGCACGTTGTCGAGGGAAATAGCAAGTTAAATAGATTCCCCGACCCAGGGGAGGACCGGCCCGACGTTCACTGCTTTTGCCACTTGTCCTGCCGGGTTGGCCCGATATACTTGTCTCTAAGGCAGGTTCATGATGAGGAGTACGATTATGTCGACACCGGGAAGGGGCCGCAGATGGTTGCTGCCGGTCTTGCTATTGCTGCCATTGGCAATAGCCTGCGCCGGGACGAAACTCTATGCACCCGAAGTTGCGCGTATGGAGGCGCAGAGCGTTAAATCCAAAATCGGCACAGTCGACTTCACCCTGATCGACGGCCGCTATGACCGGGATTGGGAACGGAGTAAACGGATGATCGCCGGGGCGGTGCGCGAAGACCCGCTGGAAGTGAGTCTCTGGGCGCCAAAATATCCCAAAACGGACGTTATCGTTGTCTATTGCGCCTGAGACAATGAAGAGACGAGCGCCAGTGTGGTGCTCAGGCTTTCGGAGTTGGGTTACGAAAACGTATTCGTGTTGTCGGGCGGATGGCGTAAATGGGTTGAGCTCAACTACCCGACACAACCTAAACAATGATTTTTCCTGACCACCAAGAAAGGAAAGGACTAATGAAATCGAAGATACTGTTGTTGGCCGGTTTGATGCTGCTTGCGAGCGCCGTGTTCGCACTGGCGACGTCGGATGTCCCGAGAATGTCGACCGATGAATTGAACAGCCGTCTCGGAGAGGCGGGCCTTGTTGTCGTTGATGTTCGAACCGGCGGTGATTGGAACGGCAGTGATCAAATGGTCGCCGGAGCGATCCGCGGAAACCCGAACGATATCGGGATGTGGCTTTCCAAGCTGAACATGGACCAGACCATTGTCCTCTATTGTTCGTGAGGAAACGAATACACAAGCGCCAGTGTGGCGCGAAGACTGATCAAAAAGGGTTACACTCGTGTTTACGCGCTCAAAGGCGGATGGCACGAGTGGTCGGATAAAGGGTTTCCGGTGCAGCCGAAACCATGAAATTACTGATGTTGTACACCGACCGTTTTTCTTATCGGCCGGCGCATAAAACGCTCGAATCCGAACCGGATTGTTCCGAAGCGGCTGAAATTAAAGACGCCGTTATCGGCTTGGTCCATGCCGAGGCGAGCGACGAAGAGAATGCTTCTGGGGTCGAAAAGAAACTGGTCAAGAACCTGAAGTGGGGCGCCCGTAAGAACGAGACGCGTCGCATTGTAATTCACACCTTTTCCCATCTTGCCGAAACCAAAGCTTCGGCTGATTTCACCAAGTCGCTGCTGGTTCGCGCCGAAGAGCGATTGCGCAACGCCGGTTACGAGGTGTTGCAAACCCCTTTCGGCTATTTTCTCGATCTTGACCTGCAGGTGCCGGGACGATCCACCGCGCGGATTTTTACGTCATTTTAAACGAATCCAACCACTGAGTAGGGAAGGATCACTCTTCAAATTCCGCCGCAGCATCGTCGAGAGCTTTTTCGAGTTCGTCGTAACTCCGCTTGAACCCTTCCTTGACCTTTCCCCAGGCGTCGGTTGAACTGTGCCGCATTCCACCATACCATTCAGCAACCTTGTTGCGCTGTTTGTGCAGGGTGGATTTGAATTTCTTTTGTTTTGCCCGGGCTTCATCACTCATTGACTGCCATCTGGCCTCGAGTTTCTCTTCAGTTTCATTTATTCGCTTGTCGAGGGGGGCGATAACTTTTTCCGCTTCGTGGATGGCTTTGTCACGTTGCTCAAGGGTATATTGACCGATCATTTTAAATGAACGGGCGATACTTTTCTTCATATCTGCTGCGCTTACAGACTCCTGAACCACTTTTACGGTTTCTTCCGAATCCTCTTCGGCATAAGTGGTATTTGTTATAACGAAGAGAGCTGCAATGGTGCTCATTACGGCTACGAGGCGAAAGTATTTTGGAGTATTCATAGATATCTCCTCTAGTGCAGATTGCATGCTGATCTTCCCGGCATGATAGATGGACCTTTTTCCCATTTTGAAATGATCAGGCCAGATCGAAACGGTCGAGGTTCATTACCTTGTTCCATGCCGCGACAAAGTCGTTTATGAACTTCTCCTGCGAGTCCGCACAGCCATAGACTTCGGCGATGGCTCTTAGCTGCGAGTTCGA
>PKTZ01000103.1 GCA_002868925.1 Desulfuromonas sp.
AAGCCGAAGACCGGGGCGCGCCAGTTCTTCGAGGAGTCGCGAATTGTTATCTGCGATGCGGTCCGAGCCGCTTCAGTGGCGCGCATGCGCAAAATCTCCCCACCAGATAAGGTTGTTGAGCCAAAGTTGGATGCCGATGTGATCCTGGCTCCGTTGAAGGGGAAAAGCTCACTGCAGACAACCCAGAAGGTCATCGCCCTCGGCGCCTCGACCGGTGGCACCGAGGCGATCCGTGTTTTTCTGGAAGCACTGCCGTATGATGCCCCGGGGGTTGCCATTGTTCAGCATATGCCGGAGCATTTTACCGCCGCTTTTGCCCGTCGCCTCAATACCACCTGCAAGGTTACGGTCAAGGAGGCGGAAGAAGGGGATACCATCATCCAGGGGAGAGTGCTGATCGCCCCGGGGAATCGGCACATGCTGCTCAAACGGAGTGGGGCGCGCTATTTTGTTTCGCTTAAGGATGGTCCCCTGGTCAGTCGACACCGCCCATCGGTCGATGTTCTGTTCCGCTCGGCCGCCCGTTATGCCGGGGCGAACGCGATCGGGGTTATCATGACCGGGATGGGCGATGACGGGGCGAAAGGGATGCTGGAGATGAAGCAGGCCGGCGCACTTAACGTTGCTCAGAACGAGGAGAGTTGTGTCGTCTTCGGCATGCCGAACGAAGCGATAAAGACCGGGGCGGTCGATCATGTTCTGCCTCTGGATAAAATTGCCGAAAAAGTGTTGCACCTCGGGCGTAGTTAAAACAATCGGTCTGATGTCCGGCCTGAATTCTGCCCAAAGGAGAAAGTGACTCAAAATGAAGCGATTGACAGATGATGAGTTGATCAAGGAACTCGAAGAGCGTTTCACCTTTAACCAGAAGGCGCTCTCCGATCTCCAGGAGATGACCAAGAAGCTGGAGACGATGAATGCCAAGCTGCAGGAGTCAGAAGGCCTGAAAAGCCATTTCCTGTCGAATATCCGGAACGAGATCAATAACCCCCTCGCTTCGATCATGGGTCTTTCGCAGCAGTGCATGTGTCGCGAACCGGAGTCGGAGCGATGTGTTGCGACCGCCCGCATGATTTATCACGAGGCGTTTAGCCTCGATTTTCAGCTGCAGAATATCTTTATCGCTGCCGAGCTCGAAGCGGGTGAAGCAGAGCCGGCGTTTGCCAAGGTCGATATTTCAACAATCATTGACCGTGTCGCCGAATCGCTTGAGTTCCAGAGTGATGAGAAGGGGATGGATGTCCGGGCCGATCGGAAGCAGCCTCTGGTGTTTGCTACCGATGCCAGAATGATCAGGGTGATCCTGGTTAACCTGTTGCGCAACGCTATCGAGTTCGGTCCGGAGAAGGGACATGTTGATGTCTCCGCTGCGATCGATGGAAACAACTTGCGCTTGACCGTTGAGGATGACGGCGACGGTATTCCGAAAGATGACCAGCAAAAGATTTTTGACCGGTTCCGGCAGTTGGATAGCGGCACCACCAAGGGTCATCGTGGCCACGGACTCGGCCTGAGTATCGTTTGGTCCCTGGTCGAAATGCTCGGCGGTCATATCGACCTCGAGAGTGATGTCGGCAAAGGGTGCCGGTTTACCGTGACCCTTCCGGCGCCGGATGTCGAAGTCCGGGATATCGCCCAGGAGGGGAACATGTTCCTGTTCGATGATGCCGAGCAGTTTTAGCGAAACGAAGGGTTAGATGGTAAACCGGAACGACCAGAAGGCGAAAAGCCACTATCTCTTCCCCGGGACGATTTTCGCGCACCGGCAGCCGCATCTTGTGACGACGGTCCTCGGTTCGTGTGTGGCGGTCTGTATCTGGCATCCCCAGGCGCAGGTCGGCGGAATCAATCATTACCTGCTCCCGCTCTGGAACGGGGAAGGTTTGCCGACTCCAAAATACGGCAACATCGCGATCACCCGGCTTGTCGAAAAGGTCCGATCGCTCGCCGGCGACGGGGAGTTGATCGCCAAGGTGTTCGGCGGCGCATCGATGTGGGTCCGGTCTGATCGTGCCATCTCGGTTGGAGAGCGGAATGTCGAACTCGCGTTCGACCTGTTGGCGGAGCAGAAAATCAAGATCGTCAGTCAGGATGTCTGGGGGGAGCTGGGGCGCAAAATTATCTTCGACACCGGCACCGGGAAAGTTCTTCTCCGCCGGAACCAGGGCGTTGCGAACCGTACCGCATTGAAAACGAAGCCGCGATCGTAAATAGGAAGCGGTATCGACCCGTTGGCAGATGAAAGCTCGTTGAATAACAAATGATGAGAAAACTGATTCAGTCGCAGCCGGATTTCGATCGCTATATCTATATGCTGGTTATAGCGTGGATTGGTGTGTTCTTCATGTCGGTTGCCTTTATTGCCAGCGAAGTGCAGGGGAACGCCGAAAACCAGGCATTTATCCGGGCCAAGTCAATTGCTGAACGGGATATGCTCTATCGCCAATGGGCCGGCCATTACGGCGGGGTCTACCTGCCACACGTTGAATCGATCGATCTCGATCAGTTTCAGATGCCCGGGCACGATAGTGAAGTTGTCACCGAAGACGGATTGCAGCTGCACCTGGTCAGTTCGGCCAGCATGACTCGCCAGGTTTTCGAGTTGGGCAACAGCGGTTCCGATTTTATCAGCCGGATCACCAGCCTCGATGTCACCAATCCCGACAATCAGCCTGATATGTGGGAGTCTGAAGCACTCACAAACCTGAAGCAGACTGGTGCCGAGAGCTTCAGCGCCATCGCTCCGAGCGGTGACGTCGAGTACGCCCGGACACTGTTTCCACTTAAGGTCGAGCAGGGTTGCCTCGATTGTCACGTTGATAAAGGGTATCAGCCCGGCGATATCCGGGGCGGTATCAGCATCCTGATTCCGTTCCATCCGTTTCTCGAGGCGGAGTGGGAGGCCTCCCGTTCCGTATTGATGCTTGCCGCCTTGTTCTGGCTGGCCGGTTTCTTTGGTATTTTCTTCTTCTCGCGAAAGCTGAGCCAACAGTTCCAGATTATCAGCGAAAGTGAACAGCAGCGGCATATCGCCGAGTCGACCCTGCACTACCTTGCCCACTTTGACAAGCAGACCAACCTGCCGAAACGGGCCTTGTTTGAAGATCGTCTGCACCAGGCGATTGTCTATGCCGGACGGACCGAACGCAAGGTCGCTGTCGCCGTGGTCAAGATCGATAATTTTAACAAACTGTGTGATGTTTTTTCTGAAAGAGGGGAGTCTGAATTGATCCGGCGTTTTGCCGAGGTGGTCAGCTCGATTATCAGGCCGGACGATACGATCGCCCGTTTCGAGAAGGACAGCCTGTTGATTCTGCTGCCGGGGATGCGATCGAAGGAGGGGATCGTCAGCATCTTTGAAAAGATCAATTACCAGCTCGAGGCACCGTTCTTGGTCGATCAGAAAGAGCTTTTTATTAACTCTTCGGTCGGTGTTGCGCTCTACCCGGACGATACCGACGACGCTGATACCTTGGTCCGTTATGCTGAAACCGCGGCCCAGACCGCCTGTAGCCTCGAAGGGGCCACCCTGCAGATGTATTCGGAAGAGTTGAACCGGTCGGCCCATGAGCGCCTTTTCCTGGAGACCGGTATCCGCAAGGCGTTGATCGAGGATCAGTTTACGATTTATTACCAACCGCAGATCGATGCACCGTCCGGTCGGATCGTCGGCGCCGAGGCGTTGATCCGTTGGTTCCATCCGGAAAAGGGGATGATTACGCCCGATCAGTTCATTCCCTTGGCCGAGAGTAGCGGGATGATCGTTCCGATCGGTGAGTGGATTATGAAAAACGCCTGTCGGCAGGCGGTTGTCTGGCAGCGTGAGCATGGTCGCTCGTTTCAGATCGGGATCAATGTTTCAGCCAAGCAGTTCAAGGATCCGAACCTGGTCGATATGATCGACCGCGCCCTGTCCGAAACCGGTCTTGCCCCTGAGAATCTCGAGATCGAGATCACCGAAGGGATGATCATGGAGGATGTCGAGCGGGC
>PKTZ01000076.1 GCA_002868925.1 Desulfuromonas sp.
ACCTTAAATAGTTTTGTTTCTCTCTGCGTCTCCGCGCCTTTGCGTTAAAAAAATACTTTGATTTTCTTGGTATCCTTGGTGTCTTGGTGGCGACAGCCTTTTGTTCGCTTTGTCATTACCGACAGAGGACTGACGAGATGCGTCAGTTGGAGATATAGACCCGGTTGATCGTGTAGCGGAAAAAGGCAAGGATACTGAGCTCCTCTTTCTTGTAGGCGTCCGGCAGTTTGCCGTAGGGAGCGCCTTTGTAAACGGCGGCGACCGCTTCCCGGTCGAGGCGGGGGAAACCGCTGCTTTCGAGTAGTTCGACATCCTTGACCGTGCCGTCTCGATTGAACGTCATCCGGATCAGGCAGTTGCCCTCTTCACCCCGGTCCCGCGATTTGACCGGGTAATTCCAGACCTGGTAGATACCGTTGCGCAACCGCTGGTAGAAGGAGATCAGGATATCCTTCTCGGTGTCGAGCCAGATGCTCTCTCCCTCTTCGACCTCCTCCCGGTATTTTTGTCGCAGCTGATCATCAATGCGGCTGACGGTGGCGCTCGGTAGTCTCATTAGTTTGGCCAGATCCGGCACCATCGACTCACCTTTATCTCCGCTGTCGGCAGGTTGAGCAGGACGGGGAGGCGGAGGGGAGGGGAGCGTGGGAGTCGGTGCCGATTCTTCCAGGGCATCGCCCTTCGGCGCGGTCTCCTTTTTAACGACCCGGTCGGACGGGCCGAGCCGCTTGGCCGGTATCTCGCGCGGTTGATCCTTTTCTTTCGGTAGATCGAGTTCGCGCGGCTGAACCGATGGTCGCATCTCGACATAGACCGGCTCACTCGAGTCCGGTTTCGGCAACAGTGACAATTCCGGCACCAGCAGCAACAGCAACAGGTGCAGCAGCAGCGAAACCGTCAGAAAAGCCAGCAGTATGCGATTGTCTTTGTTGTCGAGGTACATACCCACCTTTCAAGTCATGACAGGTTCAAAACTAATCAGTCTCTTCGATAAATGCAACCCCAATCGGCCGGATAAGCACGCGGAATGGTAACTTCAGGCTGGAAAGGCTTGACCCCCTGCAGACCATCGGCTATAAATTAACCTTTCATTCAAACCTTGTTCTATCAGCACATTATTTCATAGGAGGATTGTTATGCATTTGGTTGACGAAATTAAAGCAAAAGCACGCAAAAGCCCGCAGACTGTGGTTCTGCCGGAAAGCTACGACGATCGTATGATCGAGGCGGCCGGACAGATTGTGGCCGACGGTTTGGCCAAGGTCGTTCTGCTCGGTGATCCGGCGGCGCTGCAAGCAAAGGCGAAGGAACTCGGGGCATCTCTCGACGGGGTTGAGATGGTCGATCCGAAGAGTTCGGATAAACTCGACGGCTATGTCGAGGAACTCGTCGTCCTGCGGCAAAAGAAGGGGATGACCAGCGAGCAGGCGAAAGAGACCTTGATCGCTGACGATAACCTCTTTTTCGGGGCGATGATGGTTCGCAAGGGGGATGCCGGCGGTATGGTCGCCGGAGCCTATAACACCACCGGTGATGTCCTGCGGGCCGCCTTTCAGGTCATCGGCACCGCCCCCGGGATCAAGACCGTCTCCTCGGTTTTCCTGATGGTGACCAAGAACAGTGATTTCGGGGAGAACGGGGTCCTCTGTTTTGCTGACTGCGCTGTCAATCCGAATCCGAACGCTCAGGCCCTGGCCGAGATCGCGATCAGCACCGCTTCGAGCTGCAAGAGCTTCCTCGGGGTTGATGCCCGGGTGGCGATGCTTTCCTTTTCGACCAAGGGGAGCGCCAGCCACGAAGATGCCGACAAGGTTCTCGAGGCACTTCGTATCGCCAAAGAGGCGGCGCCTGAACTACAGATCGATGGCGAGTTGCAGGCCGATGCTGCCCTGTTGCCGAAGGTTGGCGAGAAGAAGGCGCCCGGTTCGGCTGTCGCCGGCAAGGCGAACACCCTGATCTTCCCCGACCTCGATGCCGGTAATATCGGCTACAAGTTGGTCGAGCGGGTCGCCGGGGCTGAGGCGGTCGGGCCGATCGTTCAGGGTCTGGCCAAGCCGGTTAACGATCTGTCGCGTGGTTGTTCGGTCGATGACATCATCTCTGTTTCGGCGATTACCGCGGTACAAGCCCAGGGCTAATCTGAAATCTCGCAATAAAAAAAGGGGCGCCGACGTGATGTCGGTGCCCCTTTTTTGTTTTGCAAATGTAAGGTCGGATTTAGCTCCGTTCGAACTCCGGCTTGCAGAAGCTGTATTCGAACTTCATGTGATCAGTGTAGGTATTTTCCAGAATAGCGACCACGTCTTCGGTGAAGACCAGTTCCTCGTCGGTCGGGATGACGAAAACCTTGACCGGCGAGTCGGGGGTGGTGATTTCGGTCTCTGCCTTACGGGTCATGGTGTTGGCGTTCTTCTCTTTGTCAAGGATGATGCCGATATGCTCGAGGTTCTCAAGCGCCTTTTCGCGGATGGCGGCACCCATTTCGCCGACACCGGCGGTGAAGACCACCGCATCGAGACGGCCGAGGGCGGCGCAGTAGGAACCGATATATTTCTTCAGGCGGTAGGCCTCGATATCGAGTGCCAGCTGGCATTTCTTGTCCCCGTTCTCGATCCCTTCGAGAACATCCCGCCGGTCGGTGTAATGACCGGTGATGCCGAGGACGCCCGACTTTTTATTGAGGATCGAGTCGATCTCCTTGGGCGTGTAGCCCTCCTTGTCCATGATGAAGGCCGGGATCGCCGGGTCGATATCACCGCAGCGCGTTCCCATAACCGCCCCTTCGAGCGGGGTCAGCCCCATCGAGGTGTCGACCGAGACGCCATTTTTGATCGCCGAGTGTGAGACGCCGTTGCCGATGTGCATAGTTATGATGTTGCACTCTTTCGGCTGCTTGCCGAGCAGCATCGCCGCCCGCTTTGAGACATAAAGGTGGCTGGTGCCGTGGAAACCGTAGCGCCGGACGCTGTGCTTCTCGTACCATTCGAACGGCAGCGGATACATGTAGGCATGTTCCGGCATGGTCTGGTGGAACGCGGTGTCGAAGATGGCAATGTGCGGCACGTTCGGCAGGTTGGCCTGGGCGGCTTCGATGCCGGAGATGTTGGGCGGATTGTGCAGCGGTGCCAAGTGTTGAACTTCCTTGATCGCGTTCAGGACCTCGTCGTCGATCATGACCGAGCGCGCGAATTTCTCGCCGCCGTGGACGACCCGGTGCCCGACCGCCGAGATCTGGTCCATGCTTTCGACGACGCCGGTCTCATCCTCGACCAGCGTCTTCAGGATCAGATGGATGGCGACTTCGTGATCCGGGCATTCGTACTCTTCACGATAGGTTTCCCGCCCCGGGACTTCGTGAATGATGAACGAGTCCCCGATCGTCACCCTCTCTACCATCCCCTTGGCGATAACTTCCTTCTTGTCCCAGTCAAACAGCTGGTATTTGACTGATGAACTTCCACAATTCAATGCAAGGATATCCATTAAATACTCCTCCTCCAGAATCTTGATTTAGTGCTGATTTAAAACTAAACCAGTGTTTTAAAGAACAAATAAGATATATGAAGAGTATCGGTTTTGCAAGGTTTTTCAAGGGGTGTTGTTTGCTATGGACAGGATATGGGAAGTAGGTTAAACTCGACTCCGATTTTGAACGAAACCCGATTTAAAAATATGAAAAGGAGGTGAATCCGATGGCTCATACTATCAATGACGAGTGTATTAACTGCGGGGCCTGCGCTCCGACCTGTCCGGTTGACGCGATCAGTGAAGGTGCTGACAAGCACGTGATCGATGCCGATACCTGCACGGATTGCGGTGCTTGTGTTGACTCCTGTCCGGTCGACGCGATTGAAGCTCCCTGATTTTGATTCGGCGGGGCGGCCCAATGGGCCGCCCTTGCTGTTTCCAGCCTTCTTTTTGTCCAAGGATATTCGATGTTCGGTTTGGGAATGACTGAACTGTTGATTTTGCTGGTTCTGGTCCTGGTCTTTTTCGGGGCCGGCAAGCTGCCGTCTGTTGCCACTGCACTCGGGCGGAGTGTCGGCAGTTTCCGTGAAGGGATCAGGGATGCCGAGGCGATCGATGTGACCCCGGGCAATGACGAACGGAAAGACTGAAGATAGGATGTTCTTCCCAAAAAGAAATTAAAAAGGCCGCGCTGATCAGCACGGCCTTTTTCAGTTTACTCAACTAAGTGTTTTTAGATTATTTGGCGCCGGGTGTCGACTCGGCAACTTCGACATTGAACTCGGCAAGATCCGCCGGAAGCTTGCTGAATACGATGGAGTAGGGTAGCGAAGCACCCGCTGCCACATCGAGGTTCGAAAGTGAATCGCCGAACTGGTTGTCGAGTCGGCTGTTGATTTCAGCCAGCGGCAGGCTCTTCAACTCTGAGTCGCTCAGCTTGTTGCCGCAGTAGACTTTCTTGCGCATGACCGGTTTCCCGTCCTGGCTGTAGAGTATACCCCGGACCGCAATGGCTGATCGGGCTTCTTTGAAGTCGTTCTTGACCTGGCCTTCGATCACGAAAAGGGTGCCGCTGGTTCCGTTTTCAATAAAACGGCCGTTCATGTTGACGACAGTAATGTTGCCAACGGCCGGCCCGGCGACTTCGCCACCGGTCACTTCGGCGATAAGGTCCTTGTAAACCTGCAAATGGACGGTTTCGACATCGAGGTTGATCATCTCCATCGGATCTCCCTGCCACTCCCAGTAACCTTTCCAGATGAGCAGGCCGCCATGGCCGCAGATCAACAGCAGGATCAGCAGGATGAAAACCAGCAGGCCGCGCAGCGGGCTCTTTCCCTTCGCTTTTTTCTTTTTGCGTCCCTTCTTGCTCCCTTTACCTTTTTTCGGCCCTTTGGCCGAGACAGGTTTCTCTTCGGGCGTTTCCACGGCCGGTGGGGTTTCCATCATCGGTTCCGGAGTGCCTGTTTCCTCTTCCTGCCCCTCCAGAGAGATACTGCTGAAGTCGAGCCCCCCTTCGCCCCCTTCTTCTCCGCCCTCTTCGAAGTCGAAGTCGTCGGGAGCGCCGCCGGCGTCACTGCCGTCCCAGTCAAAGTCGAGACCTTCATCGGTTGATTCCTCGGCCGGGCTGTCGTCAAAAGAAAATTCGTCCTGTGCCCCTTCGCCGACCGGTTCGTCGAAACCGAAGTCATCTTCGCTGACATCGGACCCGTTAGCAGGAGTATCGTCGAAGGAGATTTCGTCCTGCGTCCCTTCGCCGACCGGTTCGTCGAAGCCGAACTCGTCATCGCTGGCAGAAGCCTCAGTTGCGTCATCGAAGGAGATACCGCCTGCAGCTTCGTCTGTCGGTTCGTCGAAAGAGAGCTCCGATGATTCTTCCTCGGCCGGGCTGTCGAACGAGAGCTCGTCTGTTCCGCTTTCGGTCGAATTCTCGTCGAAGGAAAGATTGTCGTCGCCCTGTTCATCGGGGGCGGCACCGAAGGTAAAAGATTCCGTCGAGCTGCCGCCGGTTTCAGCCTCAGTATCCGACGGTAGGTCGCCGAATGAGTCCTCGTCGATGCCGAACGACAGTTCGTCGGACGACTCTTCTTCTGCCGATGACGTGTCGTCCGCCATGTCACTCCAGTCGGCCCCGCTGCTCTCTTCTGCACCGCCTCCATCCGTCGGCGCCGGTTGTTCCTCCTCCGGTGCCGGCGCGGGAGCGGCTTCCTCTTCCGGTGGCATGACGGTGAAGACCTCTTTGCACTTGGAACAGCGGACCTTGACGCCGCCGGGCTTCATCTTGTCGTCAGCCAGTTTGAATCGGGTGTTACAGGACGAGCATTGTATAACCATTTCGGTTTCTCCTCGCTGCCGGGTCAGGCAGTTTCAACAAGGTAGATTTCATCCAGATTGCGGTACTTTTCGTCAAGGTCGAGGCCGTAGCCGATGACAAAGCCATCGTCAAGGGTGAGCCCGACGTAGTCGGCCTGGAAGTCGACTTCCCGCCGCGCCTTTTTATCGATCAAGGTGCAGACCTTGAGCGATTTCGGCCGTCGCAACTGCAGGCGGTGGCAAAGGGTTTCGATCGTCAGGCCGCTGTCGATGATATCTTCGACGATGACGACGTTCCGGTTCTCCAGCGGCATCTCCAGGTCTTTGCGGATCTCGACAATGCCGGACGACTGGGTTTCCGAACCGTAGCTGGCGAGCCGGACGAAGTCGACCTTGATCGGAATCGATATGCTCCGGACCAGGTCGGCGAAGAAGAGGAACGAGCCGTTGAGAACACCGACCATCAATACTTCTTCGTCCCGGAAGTCTTCACTGATTTCCTGTGCCAGTCTTGCTACCTCCCTGGCGATGGTCTCCTTCGGATAGAGCTGTTTGAGCCGGGGAGATGTCATGGGTTTTGAAGGCCTTTCGATGAATATTGTTAAACCCGCATTCTATAGCAAGTTAAACGATTTGTGTCAATTTCTTCATGTCTGTTGCGGTGTGTGTTCTCATTCATATTTTATGTTATATTATTCGGCATGGTGCGTAGAGCCAAGAAACGATTCCTCAACGACTGGTTCCGGAGAAATTCTCGATGTTAATAAAACGAACATGGCTCCTTCTCTTTCTACTGTTCTTCCCCATCGCCGTCCTGGCTGATCCGGCGCCGGCGCTCGATGCCGAGCGGATGACTTTCGACTTTGGCGAAATTTTCCAGGGGGAGAAGGTCACCCACACCTTCGCTTTTACCAATAGTGGCGACGCCGATCTCGTGATCAAAAGGATCAAGACCTCCTGTGGTTGTACGGCAGCACTCCTTTCCGCCAAAACGATTCCGCCCGGTGCGGAAGGGACAATCAAGGCGACCTTCGACTCGGGCCGGTTCCGGGGGAAGGTGACCAAGACTATCTATTTTTACAGCAACCTGCCGGGGGGGCAGCCGCAGAA
>PKTZ01000015.1 GCA_002868925.1 Desulfuromonas sp.
CCCGATGCCGTTTTGCCGCTGCCGGTCATTGCTTTCCACGGAACGGGGGACAAACATGTCCCGATAGAAGGTGGTGTCAGTCCTTTAAAAAAGGGCCCAAGGTCTTATGACTCTTATGAAAATGCGATGAATTTCTGGAAAAGTATGGCCGCCTGCCAAAACACCCCTGTTATCAGCGAAGCCGATCGTGGTTCTGTTGTCAAAACTGATTACCGTGGTTGTGCCGAAGAAATTCAGCTCACATTCTATACACTCAAAGACTGGGAGCATCATTGGCCTGCACCTTACTTTACCACCCGGCTTAAACCGGGCGATCCGCTCTACAATTTTGACGCGACACGATTAATCTGGGAGTTTTTTCGCAAGCACAAACGACCAAACACGGGCGGAGTGAGTAAATGAATTTTCCAGCTATCGCCAAAGCGATATTTTTGCTGTTTCTCTCGAGTTGGCTTGCGAGCTGTTCACAAGCGACCATCCCGATGAAGATGGTCCGATACCCGCAGCAAAAGGCAGAAGCATCGGAGAAGAACCTGCTGATCCTGCTCCGGGGTATCGGCGGCAGTAACGAATCATTCGAAAAGTATGGACTGATTGACGAAATCAGAAAACGGGACCTGCCGTTCGACATCGTCGCGCCGGATGCTCACTTCGGCTATTACCGGAACGAATCAGTCCAGGATCGGATCAACGAAGATATCGTGCAGCCGGCTCGCCAGACCGGTTATCAGAAAGTCTGGCTGGCAGGCTTTTCCATGGGTGGTCTCGGTAGCCTTTTTTATCTTGAGAGATATGCCAAACATGTCGATGGTGTCATATTGGTCTGTCCATTCGTTGGCTGGAGAAGCATCATCGACGAGATTCGAGACGCGGGAGGTCTTGCTGCGTGGGACGAGACAACCAGCAACGAAAACGATTGGCAGCGATTCATCTGGAGTTGGATCAAGAATTACAGCTCTCACAAAGAGGAATATCCACCGGTCTATCTCGGTTATGGCAACAACGATCTCCTCACCGGTAGCGGGCCGGCCCTTCTCGCAACCGCCCTGCCGGAAGGAAGATCCTTTTCTGTCGACGGCGGACATACTTACCAAACGTTTCGAAAGATCTTCCTGACCCATCTCGACAACCTTGAGTTTGTCCTGAGGAAACGGGAAGTCTCCTCAGACCAGACTACCGGAGCAGTTCAGTCGAGTTCTCGATAAAATGAATGCGCCAGGGATACGGATCCTTGAATTCCTGAGGGTTGCGCGTAGCGACCCATCGAAGGTCCTCGCGCGACTTGTCAGGCTGATAGGTGATCACATAATAATATTTGCCACGGCCCCATCTTGGCAATAACCAGTCCTCTCCGCGATTGACCGCGTCCTGCATTGCCCTGTCTCCCTTCTCCTCAGCCCCCCCGTAAATGGTAGGCAAAGCGTAATAGCAAATCGCTTTCGCGAATTCAACACCGCCCCCACCAAATTCCGGTGCAACGGTCTCGATCCGCTCGAGAAGAATCAGAGCTCTTTGCAGCCATCTCACATTAACGATCTTTTTCGGAAAAGACATCCCCTCCTTGAATTCATACTGCAGTGCCGTGACCCAAAAAAAGATGGCCTCGACTTCATTTTTCGTCAGGCTTCCAGCCGCCTCCCATATGGTTTCCCCATCTGCGACCCGCGCCCTCAACTCGCCATTGGTATACATTGCCTGTTCAGCATAAAACATTGCCTTACGGAAACGCATTGTCTTGGCCATGGAATCCCGGGTGTAAGCTGTTCCGACCAGAATACTGATTGTACTGAGTTGGGTCAGGGCATGATAATCCCCCGGATTGGCATCGAGCACTGAAATATAGGCCTGCTCGCATGTTTCAAGTTTTTCGAGATCACCTGCACGTAAAAAGCAGTCATCAGCTATCGCCAGAAGTTGAGAAGACTTCTCGGTCGGCCGATTGTCGCGAGAAACGTTAACCTGTGGCTGCCAGTGCATGGCGCAACCTGCAATAAACAAGACCATACTGACGACCGTGAGTCGCATCGAGGTTCTCATCACCTTAAGACCCTCCATTCAGTTATATTTCATCAAGTCTCAAGTCTACACGCGAAACCAGAAGGCTCAAGCCAGATCGAAAACAAGCAGTTCGCTTCCAGCAGTCGAAGACAAGACAATGCCAGATTCCTCACTAACGGCTAAACCGTCTCCAGCCTGAAGAGTCACACTGTTGACGTCGACTTCTCCCTTGACCACCTGCACCCAGGCATACCTTCCGGCGACAAGCGGCTTCTCGAATCGACCGGAGGAGGGAAGTGTCAGGAAATCGATTGCAGCATCCTGATGAATGGTCAAAGCGCCATTCCTACCCTCCCTGTTAGCAATCGGGGTCAGACGTTCACCATTCCAAAGATCGAAGCTTGCAAACTGGTATCCCGGCTCAAGTCCCTTTTCCTCCGGGAAAAACCATATCTGGAGAAAATGGACTTCTTCTTCCTGCGATGGATTATATTCGCTGTGGCGGATCCCTTCGCCGGCCGATATCAGCTGAACGCCACCCGCCTCGATCACTTCGCTATGGCCGAAGCTGTCTTCATGTTTCAGCGCTCCGGACAGGACCAGGGAGATAATCTCCATGTCACGGTGCGGGTGCAGCGGAAAACCGCCGCCCGGTTTAACCCGGTCCTCGTTGATCACCCGCAGGTCACGAAAATGCATATGGTTCGGGTCGTAATATTCGGAAAAGGAGAAGGTATGGTAGCTGTTCAACCAGTCCGCCGTAAAATGCCCTCGCTCTTTCGATGCCCGTTTTTGCAACATAAACTCACCTCATAGCGTTAGCGGTGTCGGCTGCCGGCAATGCCGCGGTCTATCGAAAGGGCACCGCCGCCTTTGATCAGCAGGGCAAAAGCGATGGCGATGGCCAGCAGGTGATATTCAAAACCTTCGCCCGCCTGCTGCCCGCTCCAGTTCATGAAGAAACCGTTCTTCCAGTGAACCATCATAATCGCCCCGGTCATCACCATGACGATGCCGATGGCACAGAACCGAGTCATAAAACCAACGATCAATCCGAGTGCCCCGAACGATTCAGCCGCAATAACCAAAAATGCCACCAGTGCCGGAAACTCCATAACACCGGTGAAATAGTCCATAGTGCCGGCAAACCCGTGCCCGCCGAACCAGCCCATCAGTTTCTGGAGCCCATGCGGCAGCATCACTGCGCCGAGAGTCAAGCGGAGGATCAGGGGCGTCACATCATTGTCGGATCCGAAAATCATATTTTTCATTGTGTACCGTCCTTTCAACTCACTTAAGAACAGAGAAACCGGGATTAGCCTTCAACCTGTAGCCCCAACTTGCGACAGATCCGCTGCAAAGCTTCAAGCTCGGACTGATCGAGCAGCTTGAATTCGTCGGCGATCCTCGATGCATGTGCGGGAAAGAGCCGCTCGATCAGGTCGCGACCAGCCGTAGTTAATTGAATCTGGTAGTAGCGGCGATCGTCACTGGAACGGGTCCGCTTGACCAGCTTTCTTTGTTCCAGATTGCGAACGACCATGGTCAGGTTGCCACTGCTCTTGAGGATCTTTCTGGCCAGATCGCGCTGACAGACCGGGCCGAGGTGATACAGCGCTTCCAGCACCCCGAACTGACTGACCGAGAGTTTTTCCTCGGCCAGATTGCCGTGCACCCGATGGGTAATGGAACCGGCCGCCCGCATCAGCTTGACGTAAGCGGAGAGTGCTTCATCCTGATCTCTGTTTTTACTCGTCGATTGGGTCATGAAAACCTCTTACAGTTTAATATTAAACTATCTCTGATTTGCAAAATGTCAAGACCAGGATTGCCGATACCGCGTGTATATTTTCTGCCGGGTCGAAAGAGGCAAAACTTACAACGTGATCGAAAAACGGAATCGAATAATGAAAATAAATATTTTCAACAACTTGCAAAGTCGGCACTCCTGTGCTAAACGGTAAAATGTTGTTTTTTCTTGGATTGAGCGCTTGCCGAGCGGAAAACCTGCCTGTGCAAGCCAAAACGGGTGCCGATATGCACCGCAGGATGGTTCTGAACAGAGGAGGAGAAAAAAATGGCAGAAGGTACGGTGAAGTGGTTCAACGATTCAAAGGGTTTCGGTTTTATCGAGCAGCAAGACGGTCCTGACGTATTCGTCCATTTTTCGGCGATCGAGGGAGATGGTTTTAAATCCCTGACTGAAGGTGAGCGCGTCTCTTTCGAAATCACCGAAGGTGACAAAGGGCTGCAGGCAGCCAATGTGGTCAAGGGCTGACCGGTCAGATCGAAACGTTCTCGATTTTGACACCCCAAGCTCCGCCTGAAAATGGCGGAGCTTTTTTATGAACCGTATTTTCAGTGCGATGCAAGCAGTCTTCGAAATTAGGCGTTATACTGGACAAACAAGCAACTGGAGAATTGAGTAACATGCAGCAAACAGAATTCCATCCTGGCGAACAACTTCACGGCTTTAACGTACTCCGGAAAGAAGTGATCGAGGAGCTAAATCTCACCCTCATCCAGTTGCAGCACGATGCGACCGGCGCGCGTTGGGTTCACCTGCAAAATTCGGACAGCAACAACCTCTTCGCCGTCGGCTTCCGCACCCCGCCGGCCGATTCGACCGGCATCGCCCACATTCTTGAGCATACGGCACTGTGCGGCTCGCGCCATTATCCGGTCCGCGATCCATTCTTTTCGATGCTGAAAAGAAGCCTCAACACCTTTATGAACGCGATGACCTCGAGCGACTGGACCCTTTACCCGTTCTCGTCACAGAATCTGAAGGATTTCAAAAACCTGCGCAACATCTACCTCGACGCGGCGTTCTTCCCCCTGCTGCGTGAACAAGATTTCCTGCAGGAGGGGCACCGGCTCGAATTCAGCAACGTCAACGACCCGTCCTCCCCCCTGGAGTTCAAGGGGGTCGTTTACAATGAAATGAAGGGGGCGATGGCCTCCCCCTCCTCCCTGCTCTACCGCAGGATGGGGGCCGCGCTCTACCCGACCACCTGTTATCGCTTCAACTCAGGTGGAGAGCCGAGCGATATTCCCGATCTGACCTGGCAAAGCCTACGTGATTTCCACGCCCGCTATTATCATCCGAGCAACGCCTGGTTTTACAGCTACGGCGACATTCCGCTCGCAGAACACCTGGAAACGGCCGCGGACAAGGTCATGCAGCATTTTTCGCGACTCGAGATCGACAGCGTCATCCCATCGGAACATAAGACCGGAGAACCGACCCGGAGGACCGAATACTTTCCGATTGATCCGGGCGAGGAGACCGCCAGAAAGTCGATCGTCCAGACCGCCTGGCTGACATGCGATATCGAGGAAAGCTTCGACCGCCTCGCCCTCAACCTGCTCTCGACCCTGCTGCTCGGTAACCCGGCCGCGCCGTTGCACAACGCCCTGATCAATTCAAAGCTGGGCGGCAACCTCGCTCCCGGCTCCGGTTTCCAGGACGAGAACCGGACGACCTATTTTGCCGCCGGGCTGCAGGCGACCGACCCCGAAAAGAGCGAGGAGATCGAAAGGCTGATCCTCGACACCCTCGAAACGGTTTCCCGAAACGGCTTCGAGCAAGAGCGGATAGCAGGCGCCATCCACCGGCTAGAGTTCAGTCAGAGAGAAGTCACCGGCGACCGCTACCCCTACGCCCTCGGTCTGCTGATGAAAATGATGGGGCCATGGCTGCATGCCGACGACCCGGTTTCGGTCCTCAAACTCGACCAGAACCTGAACCGGCTGCGGGATGAAACACTGGACAAGTCGTTCTTCCCCGAGCTGATCAAGCGCTACCTGATCGACAACCGGCACCGGGTCACCCTGACCCTAGCGCCGGACCCGGCCCTGCAGGAACGGCTCGACCGGGAGACGGCCACCCGGCTGAATCGAATCGCCGATACCCTGACCGTTGAAGAGAAGGAACAGATCATCGCCAGTGCGGCCGAATTGAAAGAGAGTCAGGAACAGGAGGAGGATCTCTCCTGCCTGCCGAGCCTTGAGATTTCGGATATTCCGGAAAAGGAGGAGGAGACCGACTGGGAAGAGCGCGCGTCGCTCAACACCCCGGTCGAGTGGTTCGACCAGCCGACCAACGGCATCGGTTATTTCAACGCCTATCTGCCGATCGACAGCATCCCGCCTGAATTGGTTCCCTATCTGCCACTTTATTGCAGCCTGGCGACCCAGGTCGGCGCCGCCGGCTACAGCTATACCGAAATGGCCGAGCGGATCGAGGCCCACACCGGCGGCATCTCGCTCAGCAGTGAGATCCTCAACGATCCGGACCAACCGGACCGGTTCCAGGCGCTGGTCTCGATCCGGGGCAAGGCGCTCAACAGCAAACAGGAGCAGCTCTTTGCCATCTTGAGTGATGTCATCAACGCTGCCGACTTCAACGATATCGACCGGATCCGCACCGTCCTGCTGCAAATCCAGACCTCTTTCGAAAATTCAATCCCGGGTTCGGGGCACCTGTTCGCAGCCCGGGCCGGTGCAGCAAAGCTCTCGCCGGCGTCAGCCCTGCGCGAACAATGGACCGGCATCTCGCTGCTCCACCTAATCCGCCGGCTGACCGCACTCGATGACGATTCACTTAAAGCTGAAGCGGAGAAGTTCGGTCTGATCGCCACCCACCTGATAAACCGCGCCCGGATGACATGTGCCATTACAGCCGAAGAAAAGACGTTCGACACAACTACTCCACACCTCGAAAGCTTCCTCGCCAAGCTGCCGTCCGTCGCCAACGGCGCCGCGAAAACGACCGCGGCGCAAACCGTTACTACCGGCCGCTTCGGCTGGGCGACTTCGGTGCCGGTTTCCTATGTCACCCGCACCTTCCGCACGATCCCCTTCAGCCACTCCGACGCCGCCCACCTGCTAGTTTTGGCAAAACTGCTGCGGGCCGGGTATCTGCATCGTGAAATCAGGGAAAAAGGGGGAGCTTACGGCGGAATGGCGAGCTGCAACATCGAGAGCGGGCTCTTTTCCCTGCTCTCCTACCGCGACCCGCACCTGGCACGGACCCTCGCTACTTTCAGTGATGCCGCAAAGTGGGCAGCGAACGGCAGTTTCAGCGAGGAATCAATCAAGGAAACACAGATTTCGGTTTTTGCCGACCTCGACCGTCCGCTGTCGCCCGGAAGCCGCGGCAGTCATCAGTTCGCCAACAACCGCCAGGGAATGACCCTCGAGAAACGGCAGACGTTGCGGCAAAGAGTCCTGGCGACAAGCCGCGACGACCTGATCCGGGTCGCCAGAACCTACCTAGTCGACAACCGGCAGATGGTCGACTCGATCATTTCAAACGAGGAGTTGCTGCAAAAAGCGAAGAGCGGGCTGAAAGAAGAGATGATCATCAAGCGGATTTGACCCCCCTATCGGTCAAATCCGCTGTCAATTCTTTATCTAGGCGAGACGGATCAGTTCGACCAGGAACCCGGCGACCTTGACCAGGTCATCGGCATCGACCGCCTCTTCGGTTGAATGGACGTTGCGCATCCCGGTGCCGATAATCACCATCTCGATCCCCTTGCCGTTAAAAACATTGGCATCGCTGCCGCCACCGCCGAGACGATCTCGCATTTCACGCCCGAGGTTGGCCGCCGCCTGCTGCAGCAACGTTACGATTCCGGAGTCCTCGGCAACCTTCATACTCGGAAAATCGGGACGGACCTCTGTTTTGATATCGGCCCGAACCGTCTTACCATCGATCTCAACCGTCAATTCGTCGGCCGCCTGTTCGAAACAAGCGAGCATATGTTCGGTCTGGTCGGCCAATTTCTGCGGGTCGTGACTTCGTGCTTCGCCGTTCAGGGTCACCTTCTCGGCAACGATGTTGGTCGCCAGCCCCCCCTCGACAGTGCCGACATTCGCCGTCGTTTCAAAATCGATGCGACCGACCTTCATCTTCGACAAGGCCAGACCTGCGACCTGGATTGCTGAGAGCCCATTTTCCGGCTCGACCCCGGCATGGGCCGCCCGGCCGGTTACTTCCACCCGGAACCGGTTCGCTCCAGGCGCCTGCCTGACCATCCAGTCGACCCCCGGGGTATCGAGAGCGATACCGCGCCGTGCTTCGACCAGCTCCAGATCGAGATGCTTGGCGCCGACCAAGCCGATCTCTTCGCCGATGCTGACCACGACCTCGAGCGGTACATGTTCGATCCCCTGTTCACGGACAACCTCGATCGCCTCGACCACTTCGGCGATCCCGGCCTTGTCATCGGCGCCGAGGACGGTATCGCCCGCCGACCGGATCGTTCCTCCGTCCAGAACCGGCTCGACATCTGCGCACGGAACGACCGTATCCATATGAACCGAGAAGAGGAATGGCTGGCCCGGCTTGCTCCCGGCAAAACGGGCTACAAGGTTACCGACCTCCCCCCCGACCCTGCTACCGGCATCGTCGAAGACAACTTCGGCGCCGAGGTCGGTGAAACGCTGTAGCAGGTAAGAGGCCATTTTCGCCTCTTTTAGGGACGGGCTCGAGATAGCGGCCTGAGTCATAAACTCGGAAACGATTCTTTCCCTGTTGACCATGGATTCTCCCTCGTGTTATCGATTGAAGTTATTGCAACTGCGTTCCTTTAATTACCGTGAAGCAACGCCGGATGCAAGTTGTTTCGACAAAGGGCTGGACAGTACCCATAATTTCATGATAGTGTTACCAGAATTATTGTTAATTGTAGTATAATTATGCATTATTTAATGGTTCCAAAACCTGACATCCCAGTAATTTCAGGGGATTAATTGCAATGCAATTCGATTATCAACCACCGATCGGCAAAGAGATCAGGAATAACCGGAAAAAACGTTCACGGCTGCCGCTTCTGGCCGTTCTGGTTATCATGATCGCGCTCACCCTCCCGTTTATATTTTCCGACTCGACACCGAGTTCGGAAGCGAGGACCCAACCTGAAATCAGCGCAGCTCCGCCGGTAAAACAGATCCCGGAAATCCGCAGAGAGACCGTCGAAGGGACGATCAAAAGCGGAGACTCGATCAGTCTGCTGCTCGACGAACACCTGACCTTGCAGGAGATCGACACCCTCAACCGGCAGAGCCGTACAATCTTCCCCCTGTCCAAGATCTGCGTCGGCCAGCCGTACAAGATCTGTCTAACCGACGACCAGTTCGAAAAGTTCGAATACGATATCAATAAAGAAGAACAGCTCGTCATCGTTCGAGGCACCGAGAATTTCGACGTGCAACGCCACCCGATCGACTATACAGTCAAAACCGAACTGGTCCGAGGGACGATCGAAACCAGCCTGTTCGAAGCGGTAACCGAGGCGGGTGAGCAGCCGGAGCTGGCGATGAACCTGGCCGACATCTTTGCCTGGGATATCGATTTCATTCTCGACATCCGCAAAAAAGATTCCTTCCAGGCGCTGGTCGAAAAGCGGTGGCGTGACGGCGAGCCGGCCGGCTACGGTCGCATCCTGGCCGCCGAATTCAACAACCAGGGAAAACCTTTCCGTGCCTTCCTCTATAAGGACGGCGAGAAGAATCTGCACTACTACGACGAAAACGGCGACAGCGTGCGCAAGCTCTTCCTCAAGGCGCCGCTCTCCTTTTCACGGATCTCGTCCGGATTCACCATGCGGCGCTACCACCCGATCACCAAGACCTGGAAGGCGCATCCGGCGATCGACTACGCCGCTCCGACCGGCACCCCGATCAAGGCGGTCGGTGACGGTACCATTATCAAGATCGCCAAGGATCGCTACAACGGCCGCCACATCAAAATCCGTCACAACGGCACCTACCAGACCCTCTACCTGCACATGAACAGCTTCGCCCGCGGCATGAAAAAAGGGAAGAAGGTCTCGCAGGGGCAGGTTATCGGCTATGTCGGCAGCACCGGCCTCGCGACCGGTCCGCACCTCTGCTTCCGGATGTACAAACATGGCAACCCGGTCAACCCGTCACGGGTCAAGGCGAAGTCGGCTGAACCGGTCTCTTCCGCCAATCTGACCGCCTACAAGGCATCGATAGCGCCACTTATGGCGAAACTCGAATCGAAAGACCCCAAAGAGCTTGTCGCCCAGACCGCTCGTCCCGCCGTGGAGACCAACTGATGCACGGCTGGCACGGCCAGGCTCTCCACGTCAACCTCAAAACCCAACAAACACGATCTGAACAGGTCTCCCCGGAACTGTTGCAGAGTTATCTCGGTGGCCGCGGTCTCGGCGACCGCTTAATGCGCGAAACATTCACGCTGGACCCATTCGATGCCGACATGCCGCTGATCTTCGCCGTCGGCCCTCTTTGCGGAACCGACCTGCCGGCGACGGACCAGCTCGCGATCGTCAGCCGCTCCCCTTTAACCGGAACTATCTTCAGCAACTCCACCGGTAGCCGCTTCGCCACGCGGCTGAAGCAGGCCGGCTACGATATGCTGATTATCACAGGTAAAAGCGACAAGCCGGTCACCCTGCAGATCACTCCCGACAGCACCGTAATCGAAGAAGCGACAGCGCTGTGGGGCACGACAACAACCGAAACTCTGTCGACACTCGCAGCAAAAGGGAGCAGCGCCGTTATCGGCCCGGCCGGGGAAGCGCAGGTGCTTTTTGCGTCGATTCAGTTTCACGACGGGGGCACAGCCGCCCGGGGGGGGCTCGGCGCCGTCATGGGGAGCAAACGGCTGAAAGCGATCAGCGTCGACGGCGATATCGAAACCGCCGTTGCCGAGCCGCAGCGACTCGCTAACGCCCGTGACGACATCCTGCGCCTTTTCAACGCTTCACCCGCCCTTTTCGGAGAGCTCGGGTTCAAGGAATTCGGCACAGCCGCCCTGGTCGATCTGATCGCCCGCCGGCGTATGGCCCCGACCGCCAACTTCCGCGAGACCTTTTTCCCCGGCTCGTTCAACTATTCCGGCCCGGCGCTACAAAAAGAATACGCACCGCTCAAAAACGGATGCCACAACTGTCCGATCGGCTGTCGCGTAACGGCCTCCGATGGGCAGCCGCTGCCGGAATACGATACGATCTCCCAGTTCGGCGGCCTGCTCAATAATGACGATCTGCCAACGATCATCGCAGCGAACAATACCTGTACTGCTCTCGGGCTCGATCCCGTCTCCGCCGCCGCCAGCATCGCCACCTGGAGCGAACTCCGGGGATCGTTCCCGGAGCCGGAAGATATCGTGCCGCTGCTGCATGATATCGCCGCTCGCAACGGAGACGGCGAACAGATCGCCCACGGCGCCCGGCGCCTGGCCGAGGATTCCGGTCGACCCGAAGTCGCGATGACCGTTAAATCGCTGGAACTACCGGCCTGTGACCCGCGCGGTGCTTACGGCATTGCCCTTTCCTACTGCACCAGCACCCGGGGCGGCTGCCATCAGCAGGCGGGAGTCTTCGCTCCGGAAATCCTGCGCAAACCGGTCGCCACCGATCGTTTCAGCTTTGCCGGCAAGGCGAAACTGGTCAAAATCGGCGAAAACAACAATGCCGTTATCGAGTCCCTGGTGGCATGCCGTTTCGCATTCTTCGGAGCCTCGCTTGAAGAGTACGGTGAGGCATTGGCAGCGGCGACCGGAATCGGCCACACCCTTTCGGAGTTACAGCAAATCGGGGAACGCATCTTTCTGACCGAGCGATGCTACAACCAGCAAAACGGTTTCGACCGCAACGATGACACCCTGCCGGAGCGATTTTTCACCGAGGCCGGCAGCCACGGCGAGGAGTTCGACATCCCGCCGCTCGACCGCGTCCGTTTTTACGAAGAGCGTGACCGTTACTACCGGTTGCGGGGACTTGATCAATTCGGCCAACTCAACACAACTGAATTTCTGGGCAAGCAACCATGATCAGGCAGGTCGAAAAATATCTCGACAAGATGCAGCGGGACCGGATCGGCAAACCGGGAGGAATGGCGCTGGTTGCCAGCGACGACACGGTGATCGGGCAAGGGAACGACGCCCTGCAGAGCCTCGGTAGCAGCCTGCTTGAACGGCTCGATCTTACAGCCGTCGCCCTGGTCGAACCAACCTTCCCATTCACCGACTACCTGGTTGTGGCGACCCCGACGGCCGAAACCCGGATTACCCCGCGCGACACAGAGACCCGCACCTTCCTGCACGATATCCCCATCCTCCGATCAAGCCAACTCTCAGGCGAGCCGGCTGACCGGATCGCCGAACTGCTCGGCCAACGCAAGGGAGTGCTGGTCGAAGGGGTCGGCATCATCGCTGCCGGCAGCATCACAGTCGAGCAGGCCTATATCAATGCCTCCTCGCTGTTTCACTCACTGCTCGTCATGTACCTGCTCGACCTGCTGACAAGGACCAACATCCCGGAGCAAGAGCTACAGCAACTGGATGATTTCCGCCGGAACTGGCTCAAACCGCTCGTCAGTCCGGAGACTCTGCTTCCCGGCAAGGACCTGAACGACCCGACAACCATCTTGCAGGAGATGAGTCGGGTCGGCCGGATTACCGTCGAGCTCGGCCTTGTCGACTCCTTCTTCGGCAACATCAGTTGCCGGTTCGACAACACGCTCTACATATCCCAGACGGCTGCTTCACTCGACGAACTGGAAGGCTGTATCGACCCGGTCCCGTTCGACAATTCATCGACCTGCGGCATCACCGCGTCGAGCGAGCTTCTCGCCCACCGCCTGATCTACGAGCAGACCGGAGCCCGGACCCTGCTGCACGGTCATCCGCGTTTCGCCGTCATCATGAGCATGCTCTGCGATACACCCGACTGCCCGATTGATGACTGCTGGCGCGACTGCCCGCACACGCGACTGCTCGGCAATGCGCCGGTCGTCGCCGGAGAGGTCGGCGCCGGCGGACTGGCCCGGCGGGTCGCGCCGATCATCGGTGACAGCGGCAAAGCGGTGGTTTACGGTCACGGAATCTTCGCGATCGGGCGGGACGGTTTCGACGATGCGCTGAATGCCATGATCGAAACCGAGGAGTGGTGCCGGCGGGAATATTTCAGAAGACTCGATATGAAGATCAGCAATCGATAAAACTATTGGCTTTACTAAAGACAATTCGCTATTATCATTACGATTTATGCATTAAATAGGGATACGGGGGTATTATGGCGGCACCATTGAAATTGGGGGAACTTCTCGTTCAGGAAGGGGTTATCACACCTCAACAGCTCGAGGAGGCGTTGAAATACCAGGTCATCTTCGGCGGCAAACTCGGCACAAACCTGATTGAGCTCGACTTCGTCGAAGAAGACGATATCGCCAAGACCTTGAGCCGCATGCTGCATGTCCCGCTGGTCCCGGCCAAGCAGCTTGAAGATATCCCCAGCAACATCATCAAGCTGATCCCCCGGGACATCGCCGAGCAATACCGGGTCATCCCGCTCCAGCTAGATAACCGTAAACTGACCCTGGTCATGGCTAACCCATCCGATCTCAAGGCGATTGACGAGATTGCCTTCCGCACCGGTTACGTCATCCGCCCGGCGGTGGCCGCCGAGGTCCGCCTGATCCTCGCCCTTGAAACGTACTACAACATCCCACGGGAAATCCGTTACATCCAGGTCAGCAAAAAAGTCGAACTGACCTCGAACGAAGCCGACAATCGGATCATGACCGAGGAGGTCCGGGCCGAGACCGCAACCCAGGTCGGTAAAATGGAAGAAGAACGGGTCAGGCAGGCGAAGGGACAACAGGCTAAACCAAAGCCGACCCAGGCTGCCGTTAAAGCGAAACAGGAGAATGCTCCTCAGATCTGGCCGGAAGAAGAACAGAAAAAAAGAGCTGCAAAACCGACGCCAGCGGCTAAACCGGCGACACCTCCGACAAAACCGCAACCCCGGCCTAAACCGGTCCCGGCAGTCGAAGAAGTGGTCGACCTGGCGGAAGCAGATATCATCGAGGAAGGGAGCGAGGCGATCGACGTCCTGCCGATCGAGCAGGTTTTCAAGCACCTTGCCGACCCAGCCGACCGCGAGGATATCGCCGACCGACTGATTACCCACCTCGGGCACGAGGTCGAACGGGCCGCCCTGTTCCAGATCAGGGGCAAGGCGATTCAGGGATGGAAGCTGAACATCAACGACAAGCCAAAAACCGATTTCGGCCAGTTCCAGGCATCGCTCGATCATCCGTCCGTTTTGAAAACGGTCATCGATACGGCGAGTTTCTATATCGGCCCGATCCCGGAGACCAGCCCCGACAATAAACGGCTGATCGAATCGATGGGGGGCAACCCGCCCTCCGCCGCCCTGCTGATGCCGGTTATGGTCATGGGACGTGTCGTCACCGTCATCTACCTCGACGACAAGCAGGTCGACCTGCCGACCAAGCTGATCGACCTGCAAAAAATGGCAGCAAAGATGGCGATGGCGTTCGAAATCCTGATCCTGAAAAACAAGATCCTGATGATGTAACCATGACTGCACCCTGCCATATCGAACAGTTCGAATCTTCTAAAGAATCCGTATCCCGAGCCCTGGCCAACGCCGGGGCTTTTGCCATCCTGAAACAACAGAGCCAGATCCTGATCAAACCAAACCTGATCAACACCTCACCACCCCCGATCACCTTCCCGGTCACCCTCATGGAGAGTCTGGTCAAAGCAATCCGTCAGGAATCCAATGCCAGACTCATCATCGCCGAAGGGTGCGGCGATCCGGACTTAACGACCGACGCTGTTTTCGAGCAGCTCGGGTACAGCCGGTTGGCGAAAAAATACGATCTCGAGTTGATCGACCTCAACCGGGCACCACTGCGGCGATCGTATGATCCGGCCTGCCAGGTTTTTCCCGAAATATTCCTGCCGGAGATCCTGTTCGACAGCTTCGTCATCTCGGCCCAGGTCCTCAAGGCCCACTCGCTGGCCGGGGTGACGATCGCGATGAAGAACATGATCGGCTGCGCCCCGCCGAGCCATTACCAACAGGGCGGCTACTGGAAAAAATCGGCCTTCCATCCGATGATGCACGAGGCGATTATCGACCTCAACCGGCATCGTGCACCCGACCTCTGTTTCGTCGACGCCACGATCGGGATGGCCGAATTTCACCTCGGCGGCGCTCACTGCGACCCGCCGGTTGGAAAACTGATCGTCGGCAGCGACCCGGTCGCCGTCGATACCGCCGGAGCGACCCTGCTCGGCCGGGATTGCCAAAAGATCGATCACATCCGCAGGGCCGACTCCGTTCTCGGCAGTGCCGCTGCCGGAATGAAAGTCATCGTCTAACATGAACTATCTGGTCCATCTCTACCTCTCAGACCCGGAGCCGAAGGTCCGCCTCGGCAACCTGATGGGAGATTTCGTCAAGGGCGACCTGTCCCGGTCCGGTTATGACCGACAGATCATCCGGGGGCTTAGCCAACACCGGACCATCGACTCGTTCTGCCACGTCAGCCGGGCGGTCCGGGAGAGCAAAAACCGCATCGATAAACGCTTCGGCTACTTTCGCGGCATCCTGGTCGATGTCTTCTACGACCACTTTCTGGCCAGGAACTGGAGCGACTTCTCGGTCTGTTCGCTCGAGACCTTTGCCGAAGAGACTTATCAACTCCTTCGGAGCTACCACGACATCCTGCCGGAGAGGCTGCAACAGGTCGCACCGCGCATGATCAGCCACAACTGGCTGGTTTCATACCGGGAGGTAGCCGTTATCGAAAAGGCGTTGTTGCGGATCGGACAGCGTTTGAGCCGGGCCAATCCCCTGGCCGAAGGATACACCGAACTTTTGCTTCATTACGATGAACTCGAGGCCGACGCCGCCCTTTTTCTGGATGAGGCACGAACGCACCTTGCCGCACTGGGCGACAAAGCAGAAATTTGAATCGGGGCAGAACTGTGCATATCCACCTGTTGAACTTGATCGGACCGATAGTATAATAACGAAGAGGTCAAAATATGCAGCGGCAACACATCGCGCGCAGCCGTTTCTACACACTTGAATTGCTACTCATAAACCGAATATTCAAGCAAGGGGGCAATATGAAAAGATTGTTCGTACTGATCGTTATCTGCAGCCTGTTTACGGCCTGCGCCGAACCGATGAATAAAACCCAGAAGGGTGCCCTGATCGGCGGTATATCCGGTGCTCTGCTCGGACAGGCCGTCGGCAAAGACACCAAGGGGACCCTGATCGGGGCCGGGGTCGGTGCCGCGTCCGGAGCCGGTATCGGCTACTACATGGACAAGCAGGAAGCGGCGATGCGTAACGCCCTCGCCTCGGTCGAAGGGGTCAATATCGCCCGCGACGGCAACGTCCTGTTCGTCACCTTCCGCTCCGACAACCAGTTCGATGTCGGTTCATTCAACCTGCAGTACTCAGCCCAGAACGATGTCGCCCGAATGGCGGCGATCCTGCAAGAGTACGAGAAAACAAAAATCGTCGTTTCCGGCCATACCGACAGCACCGGCAGTGAGTCGTTCAACCAAACCCTCTCCGAGCAGCGGGCCGGGGCGGTCCGGAACATCATGCTCGCCAACGGCGTCGCCGCCAACCGGATCACCACCGTCGGCTTCGGTGAGAGCCAGCCGATTTCGGACAACGGCAGCGAATACGGCCGTCAGCTCAACCGCCGGGTCGAGATCAAGATCACACCGACCTGAGCCGTATCCATTTCAGAATAAAAAAGGGGCTGAACGTCGGTTCAGCCCCTTCTCATTTTCTATAATGTTGGTCTTCAATCCTTCGGCCAGTCGGTCTCGTAGCCGTCCGGGTAAAAATTCTCCCGCGTCCGGTTGAAGTAACCGTACTGCAACTTCGGGAACCGCGCCTTCAGCCGGTCGAGCATCGTTTTCAGGCCGATCCCTTCACCCTGCTCCTGCATCGCCTGCCAGTACATCACCGGGTCGATACTCAGATTGCGCATCTGGATCATGTCGATCCCGATTGAATCGATCAAGTCGGAGAGGGCATCGACCTCTTCCTGCTGATCGGTCACCCCGGGGAACACGAGATAGTTAAGCATGGTATAGAGACCATTATTCCGGGCCCGACGCACTGATTCCGTGACATCGGCAAAGCGATAACCGACAGGCCGATAGTAAGCGTTATAAGTCTCCTCGCGAACCGAATTCAACGATACCCGGATCGACTCGACCCCGGCCTCGGCAAGACGATCGATCGCGTCCGGGATCGAGGCGTTGCTGTTGAAGTTGATCGTACCCCGCTCCGTCTGCCTCCGCATCTGTCGCACCGCGTCACAAATGGTATCGGTCTGTAGGATCGGGTCGCCCTCGCACCCCTGGCCGAAGGAGACAATGGCATTCTCCGCCTGCTGCAGGTGCGGCACCGCCACCTGGCAGAGCTCCTCGACCGTGGGGACGAAGTTCAACCGCTCCTGGCTGGCCGGACAGCACTCCGACTCCTGCAAGGAGATACAACCGAGACAGCGCGAGTTGCAGGTCGGCGAGGTCGGCAGCGGTGCCTCCCAGCGCCGGTAGAAAAGATTCTTGGCGGCGAAACAGTGGTAATCGAGAGCACAGCGGGAGAGTTGTTCGAACAGGCGATTATCAGGATACTCCCGCAGAATTTCCCGCACCTTCGGTTCGATCTCCCGGTCATCGAAATAATCCGGCTGCCACTGCAGGTTACGGTCGACCCGCATCGCCGCGGCGTAGAACCGCTCTTCTTCGACGCACCAACCGACCGATGTGTAGGACCAGAGCGGAAGCGTCTGTGCCTTCTGCTGCCAGGCGGCGGCCGGCAACAGGGTGCGGGTATATCCCGGGTTCAGAAAGGCCGATACCGCCTGCGCCCGACCGCCCCCCCAACTTTTCGGCAACCGGTCATGGGTGACCGGTTTGCCGGTCGCCGGATCGAGCCCGATCGGCGGGGTTCCCGGAATAGTAAAGAGGCGGCTCCCCTCCGGCAGCGGGATCAATTCGTCCGGACGCGGTGCCCGCGCCGTCATGCCGTTCATGCCGGCGAGCAGCAGATCAGGGTGTTCGAACACCTCCCCCTGCTCATCGGCAACGACGGCCAGTATTGTTTTATTCTTCTGCATAACTCGGCGAGGATAACACAGTGAAGGAAAATCGGTAAATCAACTTTGCAAGTGAGAGCGCATCCGGTATCATCGTTTGAATTGATTCAAGAACATCTTGCCATGAAAATACTTCTGACCACATTACACGCCAAGTACATCCACAACAGCCTGGCACTGCCCTGTCTTGCCTCCTTCGGCAGTGACCTCGATGCCGAGTTCGTGATCCGGGAATACACGGTCCACGAACCGAAGCAGAACGTCGTCGCCAGCCTGCTCACTGAAAGCCCCGATGTGATCGCCTTTTCGGTCTATCTCTGGAACCGGCACCAGACCTTTGAACTCATCGACCTTCTGGCGACAATCAACCCGAAGCTGAAGATCGTCATCGGCGGTCCCGAAGTTTCATTCGACGGGCCGGAACTTTTCGCCAGTCACCCCGGGCTAACCGCCCTGGTCCGCGGCGAAGGGGAAAAACCGCTGCACGGGCTGATTACAGCATGGTCTGCCGGGAAGGAACCGGACGGGGTCGGACGCCTGATCTGGCGGAGCGAAGACGGGAAAATTAGCAACGGCCCGGACAACCCGGTGCTGGCAAACCTCGACGATATCGCCTCCCCCTTCCAAAACGGCCTGGTCGAGACCGGCCGAGGCTTCGTCTACTTCGAAACCAGCCGAGGCTGCCCCTACAGTTGCAGCTTCTGCATGAGCGCCCTCGACGAAACGGTCCGCTCCTTCTCTGAAAAAAGGATCGAATCCGACCTGAAATGGTTGATCGACAGAAAGGTCGCCAAGATCAAGCTGGTCGACAGGACCTTCAACTACAACCCGAAACGGGCCCGCGCCATCTTCCGCTTCATCCTTGAGAACAACAAACAGAGCCACTTCCACTTCGAGATCGGTGCCCACCTGCTCGACGAGGAGACCCTTGAACTGCTCGAGCAGGTCCCGGCCGGGATGTTCCATTTCGAAATCGGCGTACAGTCGACACTGCCGCAGACCCTGACAGCGATCGAGCGCAGGGTTTCTCTGGAAAAGGTTATTGAGAACATCAAGGCGTTAAAAGCCCGCACCCGGATCGAACTCCACCTCGACCTGATTGCCGGGCTGCCGGGGGAAGGATATGACCGGTTCCTCGAGTCGATCGACCGGCTCTTCGACCTGCAACCGGATCACCTCCAGATCGAGCCGGTCAAGCTGCTCCCCGGATCGCCGCTCAGGATCTCGGCCAAAACGCAGAACTTGCACTTCGATCCGAACCCGCCCTACACCATCACCGCTTCACCCGATATGATCTACAACGAGCTTGAAATGCTCGGAAATATCGGTAGAATGATCGATTTAACGTGGAATTCCAGCAGGTTAAAAGGGTTCCTCAATAAATTATCCGGCAGCCATGGCAGCATGAGCAAGGCGCTCGAACTGTTGGCGCTCCATTTGCACGGAAAAGGGTTATTCCGTCTGCCGCTGTCGCAGCAGTCTCTTTTCGAAGCGGTCTGGGATTTTGTCCGGCAGATTCCGGATACGGAAGAACGGGAAACCCTGCAGGATTACCTGGCACACGATTATCCTCTGTGCGAACGGGTCATCCCGGCCAAGGCGCCCGATTTTTTCGATATCGGATTGACTCCGGCGGAGCAGGATAAAGTCAGAACCGAGGTTGAAAAACGGCAACTTGAGCTGCGGGGACAGAAAATCCGGCTACAGTATTTTGCGGCGATTTTCAACCATCTCGAAAAAACGGGGCAACGGCAGGTCCGTCTCTTCTTCTACCTGACCAAAAGCCATACCGGCCGGACCGTCGAAGAACTGGCCCTGCCGGGAGAAATGTAACTTCAGCAAAGCTATTGTATTGAATGTACTGCACCTGAAACAACAGGAGGCGACTGGAAAGATGGTCAAAATCAGCTGTCCCTATTGCGGACTGACCCGAACGATCCCGAAAGAGAAAGCTCCGAAAAAGCCGGTCAAGGCGCACTGCCACAGGTGCAAGCACACCTTCCCAGTTGACCCGGCGAAGCTGCAACCGGTAGACCCGCAAAGGGAGTTGGTGGAATCGGCACGAACGGCTGCCCGGGCGAGCCAGGAGACACAACAGAGCCAGGCTCCCTCTTCGGCGGAAACGGAACCGACCACCCATACCGGTCTCGGTGGCAGCCCGGAGTCGATCGGCCATCTCTTTACCATGACCTGGGGAATTTTCAGCAGCCGTTTTTTCACCCTGTTCGGCCTCTACCTACTGCTGTTTCTCCTCATCCTGGTCCCGGGAGGGATTCTCGGCGGTGGCACTATAGCGCTTACCCAGTTTATTCCGGGGATGGAGTGGCTGGTTGTCCCGGCGGGAAGTCTGCTCGCCGCCCTCGCCGTCACCTACGGTATGTTCTGGGGCTACGGCGCCTTCATCCACGCCGTTATCGACCAGGAGTGCGGGTTTAAAGAGGCGCTGCGAAGGGGACGCGAGCAGGTCTGGTCGTTCCTCTGGGCACTCTCCCTCTCCTCGTTCCTGATCGTCGGCGGCTACCTCCTCTTCTTCATCCCCGGCATCCTGTTCAGCGTCTGGTTCCTGTTCGTCCCATTCATCATCGCGGTCGAACAAGAGCGTGGGATGGATGCCCTGCTGAAAAGCTACGAGTACATCAAGGGGTTCTCGATGAACAGCTTTTTCAAGCTGTTCATCCTGACTCTGGTCTGCGGCGCCATCGGCGCCATCCCGATCGCCGGACCGTTCCTCTCACTGCTGACAACCCCCTTCACCCTGGTCTTCTTCTTCGTCATGTACTACGACCTCCAGCAGATCAAGGGGAACAGACCGATCGAAGCCTCGCGCGGCAGGAAGACGAAATGGATCCTCGCCGGCTCGATCGGCTACATCGTGCTGCCGATCATTATCTTTGCCCTGTTCGGCGGAACGATTTTCAGCGGTCTGATGTTTGCCATGAACAGCTCCGACTTTAAGTTCACCCCACCGGTTGTCCAGTCACCGCCACGGCCAGCAACGCCGTCGGTCAAAAAGGAATCGCCGCAGGCATCGATCCCGCCGGCCAAAGTGCTGGAGAGCAACGCGACCCTGACCATCTCTACCCTCAAGGTCGACCCGGGGGAGAATATCGTCATCAAATTTCATGGAATAGACGAACCGGCGCCCAAGGACTGGATCGCCCTGTTCCCGGTCGACGCACCGAACCAGGAGTACGGTGAATGGGAGTACCTCGGTTCGAAGAAAAACGGCGCTGTCACATTCATCGCTCCGGCCAGGCCAGGCGTTTACGAGGCGCGGCTCTTCCTCGACTGGCCGACCGGCGGCTACCACGCCGCGGCCCGCAGCACGAAAATCTATGTCGGCGAGATTACACCAACAACGACGGTACAGACCGCTCCACCACCCAAACCGTCTAGTCCGCTCGACAAGTTCCGTCCGAAAAACGGGCAGACGGCAGATAGCGCACCAACCTCTTTCAGCGCCAGCGTCGCCGACCCGGCACAGCTCTACATTTATGTTTTCGCCATCAACTACACCGGTGAAGTCCGACTCAACGGGGAATCATTTTACGAGCTCAAGGGTGAGCAGGATATGAGCTACAACTACACCGGCCAGGGTAAGCTCAAGCATGGCGAGAACGTCTTCGACGTCAACTTCAACACGCTGCCGGACGATCCCTGGACGACCAAGATCGAGATCAAGGTCTACAGCTACGATTTCAACAGTAAGAAGGAGACGATCGTCGCCAAGTGGGAGACGAAAAAACCGAACGGAAATGAGCAGATCACCCTCAACCTGACCCCGTAATCGGGTCACACCGACTGTCGGCAACGCACCCTGGCGCTGATGACGAAGCAGACCAGGCCGGGTAATTGGATAAGATGGAACAGGCCGTTGTGATCAAAAAGCCAGACCAGCTCGAAACGCCAGGCCCCTGAAGCCTGCACCAGAGCCGCCGCCAGGCTGAACAGGATACCGGCCAGGATGAAACCGCTCCCTGGAACTCTTGATAAAAAAGCGAGGCGGCCGTAGACAAACAAGGCGAACAGCACCACCGCCGCTTCGAAACAAAGAAAGTAGATAAAAGCACCGCCACCGACCCAGATCAGGGCGACAACGAGAAATGGAAAAAACATAAACAGGGGAGTGAGTTTCCGCATCTTCTCCATCCCCCTCCAATCGTGCAGCGCGACCAGCGCCAGCGCCGTCAAACTGTAGCCGAGGCAGAGATAGAGCATCGGCCAGATCAGCCGGTCGACACCTTCACTCAGGCGCAAACCGTGCGCCACCGCCCCGAGCAGCGAAGCAATCCCGAGCGAAGCGAAGAAGAGCAACCAGAGCCGATGAAATCTGCCCCGCCGTGCAGAGCGGCAAAGCAGTACCAAGCAAATAAAAGCGACCAGCGCCAGCAGGGCGTCGGTCGCAGCGGTCGTCAACTCGGTCGCGCTGTCAACGAGATGGAGCATCAGGCCCCTTTATCGAACTTCCCTGCTGCAAGGTCGGCAGCAATCCGATCAAGCCAGGAAGGCGAGCCGTCGCAATCATATTCAATTCCGACTCCGCTGGTGCGGCAATGAACCTCAAGTGTCCCCCCCTCACCGGAGCTGATTTGCCGGAAGGTTTCGCCGTCAACATTCAGTTCGAAATCATCAATGGCCAGCCCGTTTTCCTGCAGCAGTTGACTGAACCGCACAACCTGCTCACGCATATCCATTTTTTCCTCCATAAAATCCGAACCGCCCCAAAGTCAGCGGTATTTATCCAGAGCCTGCTCGAAGGCAACTTCCGAATAACCGGGGATGCCAACATCCCCGATCAACACGAACGGCACACCGCTGCTGCTGGTCATAGACGCCTTTCGCCGCGCCGCAGCCTTGTCTTTTTCGACGTCATATTTCACGAAGGGGATATTATGGTTTTTGAACCAAGCTTCGGCCTTTTTGCAGTAGCCGCACCAGCTGGTCACGTAAAGCTCAACCGTCGGCAGGTTCCGGGATTTCTTCTTGGTAGTCAATTCATCCAGATTGGGCCGTTCCCTGTTCTCGGAAATCTTGCCGTACCCCTCGACCCGGTTCGGTTCGGGATTAACCACCTCGGCTTGTGCCGAAGAAGGAGGCGGACTGTCGGTGAAATGGACCGTCCCCTCTTTATCGACCCACTTATAGATCTCAGCCGATACCGAAAACGGAAAAACAAGACAGCTAAAGAGCACAAGTAGTGCAATCACTAAACGCATATTCCCCCCATGTTCTAAGGTGGATGTCGACAAGGCCCACATCATAACCAAGCAAATTGACGAATCCAAGAAGTTTCACACATGGATCTTCAAACTTGCCGAGAGGCCAGTTCTCCGAGAGTTTTTATTGCATGTTCGATCTTCTCCGACCAGAGCGCCGCGTTGAGACGGATGCAGTTGGAAAACTTGCCGGTGGCCGAGAAGATCGGTCCCGGCGCGATGGTAATCCCCGAGTCGACCGCTTCGGCATAGAGCTTCAGGGAATCAACAGCTGCCGGCATCTCGACCCAGAGGCAGAAACCACCTCGCGGCCGGGTCACCTTGGTCCCTTCGGGAAAATAAACTCCGATCGCCTCGCTCATCCGCGCCACCCGGGTCGCCGACTCGCGGCGCAGCTTGCGCAGGTGACGCTCATAGCCGCCGTTGGCGAGGAATTGGCCCACCGCCATCTGGGTCGGGCTGGCCGAAGCGACGGTAACCGCCATCTTCAGCGCTTCGATCTCTTTTTGATAGCGGCCGGGAGCGATCCAGCCGACCCGGTATCCCGGCGCGACCGTCTTGCTGAAGGAGGAGCAGAGTAACACGTTCCCCTCCTTATCGTAGGATCGAGCGACCAACGGCCGCTCGTTGGCAAAGGCGATATCCCCGTGGATATCGTCCTCGATCAGCGGCACGTCATGCCGTTCCAGAAGTTCGACCATCTCCTGTTTGCGCGCATCCGGCATAATCGAGCCGAGCGGATTGCTGAAATTCGAGACGACCAGACAGGCGCTGATCCGGTTCTGGCCGAGAGCGTACTCGAGCGCCTCGAGGCTGATGCCGTCGGCCGGCGAGGTCGGGATTTCGAGCGCCTTGAGCCCGAGGCTTTCGATCAGCTGCAGGAAATTGAAGAAAGTCGGCGACTCGACCGCCACCGTGTCGCCCGGCCGGCAGAGAACCTTGAGGGCGAGGAAAACCGCCTCCATGCAGCCGGTAGTGGTCACGATCTCGTCCGGGCGCAGGGTGCAGCCTGCGAGAAGCATCCGCTTGGCGACCTGGGTGCGTAGCCGCTTGTTGCCGGGCGGAACAGCATACTCCATGCTCTGCTCCGGTTTACGACGCAGCTCGCTGCTGATCATCCGGTTCAGCTTTTCGATCGGCAGCATGTCCATCGCCGGCGCGCTGATGCCGAGCTGCAGCAAATCCGGGTTCATGGTGTCGCGCAGGATCATTTGCGACAGATCGCCGAGGCTGACCTCGGTCGGGCTGATCTCCCGTTTCGAAACCTGCGGTGCCACCGGGACCTCCGGCAACCGGGCGCACACGAAGTATCCCGATTGCGGCCGGGCCTCTACGACCCGTCGATCCTCGAGGTAGGCGTAGGCCTGCTTGATGGTGTTGATGCTGACCCCGAACTGATGGCTCAGGCTACGGATCGACGGGATCTTCTCCCCCGGACGGAAGGTTCCCTCCTCCACCAGGTAGGAAATCCGGTTGGCAACGCTCTCGTAAAGCGGAGTCCTGCGCCCTGCATTTTCGATCGTTTCAGTCATGGTCTCATCCTAAACCGGCCTTCCATATTCAGACTAGATACAGACGCACCGTTTCAACAAGGACACAGTTTATCATAATTTAAATTGTGACGGACACAAAACAGCACGACTGGATCTGTTATTGATGTTTTCCAAGGTCTATGATGGGACCATCTCTAAATGTTCGCATCGGGGAGGCTGACATGGATATCGTTCTTAATCAAGGTGAAGTAATCTGTATCGACGGCGACAACCGGGGGCTCACCTTCTGTTGCCAGCAGGGGCAGCTCTGGATAACCCAACCGAACGATTCGCGTGACCATATTCTGGCGCCGCAGCAGCGCTTCGTCGCCACCAGCAAAGGACGAATTGCCGTCACCGCCCTGCAAGACGCGCAACTCCAGTTCGTTGCCCCGGTTGGCCAGACCCGACTGACCTCGACCTGGCAGGCGCAAACAATCTGATCGCTTCGATATTCATAGCAACGAGTTCAACTCTTCTGGTATGATGGGGGCTAACATCAACACTCAAACCGGTTTTAAGAAGGGATATCGATGTACGAGGAAAACAAACCTTACAGTTACGCACCGACCGTTTCGTCGACCACCAGCTTCTTCCCAAAGGTCTA
>PKTZ01000106.1 GCA_002868925.1 Desulfuromonas sp.
GGACTACGGATCAGAAGGTCGGGAGTTCGAATCTTCCGCGGCGCGCCATTTAAAATTTGAGGCTACGGGTTTTCCCGTAGCCTCTTTTTGTTTTTGTCCCGTCCTGTTCATTTGGTTTCATCATCATTAGTGCGCCACCGGAATTTAAATTGTGAGAATTGTCAAGCGGAAGAGGGGTATTTGTGTCCGCGTTTATTCAGTCGAATCGCCTATAATTTCTGACAGAGGCGAGGCCTTGTAATTCTCTCTTTCAGTCATCCAGATTTACTGCAGCATTAGCCGGTAAAAACTGGCCTGCAACGGTTGAAGAATGTTGAATTTTCAGGCCATATGCCATAGAATATACGGTTATTGTTGAGTGGTTATTTTTTGATTGCATGTTCTATGTTTTGCGGTGTTGGCCGCGCTTCGAAAATGGCCGCTCCGACCCTTTGCATTCGTAACTTACGGGTGCTTGTCGACAGGCTCTTGAGCCCTGTGACTATTCGATAGACAGGAAAAGGTAAACCCGTTTTGACTGAACAAAAAAAAGTGGCTCTGGTTACCGGGGCGAGCAAGGGGATCGGCGCCGTTATTGCACGAGAACTGGCTGCCGACGGATTCCATATCTGGCTGAATTACCGCAGCGACCATGAGTCGGCCCGGCAGGTTGCCGACCAAATCGCAGCGGCCGGCGGCAGTTGTGAGTTGCTGCCGTTCGATGTAGCCGATGCCGGGGCGACCGAGGCTGCCCTCGAGCCGCTACTGGCTGAACAGGTCCCGTTCGCCCTGGTCAATAATGCCGGTTTCGCCCGCGATGGCATCATGGCAATGATGAGCCAGGAGGATTGGGAAAAGGTTCTGGCGGTCCATCTCAACGGCTTCTTCAACGTGACCCGGCTGGTCGTTGCACGGATGCTGAAAAAGCGGCAGGGCCGGATCATCAATATCGTTTCGACTTCGGGTGAATCGGGCGTCGCCGGGCAGGTCAACTATTCGGCCGCCAAGGCTGGGCTGATCGGGGCGACCCGCTCGCTCGCCGCCGAAGTCGGTCGGCGCAATATTCTGGTCAATGCCGTCTCGCCCGGTTTTATTACCACCGACATGACATCGGAGCTGCCGATGGAAAAGATCCTGCCGATGATTCCTCTCGGCCGGTTCGGTGAGGCCGAAGAAGTCTCCGGAATCGTCGGTTTCCTCTGCTCCGATCGTGCGACCTACATCACCGGCCAGGTCTTCGCCGTCAACGGCGGTGTCCATATCTAAGGGAATAAGCGTTTTGCACAGAGTTGCCATTACCGGAATAGGGGTCATCTCCTGCCTCGGCCATGATATCGAGTGCGTCGGCGATGCTCTGCGCTCTGGCCGATCGGGTATTGTCGTTGACGAGCAGCGGCAGAAGATTGGTTTCCGCAGCCCGCTGACCGGTCAGATCGGCAATTTCGATATGTCGATCCTGTCGCGCAAGCAGCGTAAGAGCATGACCGACTTCGCGGTCTGGACCTATGCCACGGCCCGCGACGCGCTGACCATGGCCGGGCTTTCGGACGATGATATTGCCAATGAGCAGACCGGACTGCTCTACGGCTGTGATTCGAGCTGTATCGCTGCAATCGAACAGGTCGACGCGCTGCGTGAAAAGGGTGAAACCAAGGCGATCGGCAGCGGCCACATTTTCCGCTCGATGACCTCGGTCGTCACCATGAATCTCAACACCCTGTTGCAGACCCGGGGCGCCTGCTGGTCACTCAGCTCGGCTTGTTCGAGCGGCGGTCACGCCATCGGTCAGGCGGCGGATCTGATCCGTCTCGGTCGGCAGGAGCGGATGCTCTGTGGCGGTGCCCAGGAGGTCAACTGGGAATCGATGTGCAGCTTCGACGGCCTCGGCGCCTTCTCGACCCGGATCGACGACCCGGCAGCCGCCAGTCGGCCCTTCGACGCTGAACGCGACGGCCTGGTTCCGGGCGGCGGGGCGGCGACCATTATCCTCGAGCGCTACGATTTCGCCGAGAAGCGGGGCGCGACCATCCTCGGCGAAGTTCTCGGCTACGGGTTCTCATCCGACGGCGGCCAGCTCTCAGTGCCGAGTGACGACGGCATGAGCCGGGCCATGCGGATGGCCCTCGACGAGAGCGGCCTCGCCGCGTCCGAGATCGATTATTACTGTGCCCATGCGACTTCGACCCCGGCCGGTGACGCCGCCGAGGCAAAAAATATTCACGCTGTTTTCGGACCGCGAACGCCGCCAATCTCAGCCCTCAAGGCGATGACCGGCCATGAGCTCTGGATGGCGGGTGCCTCGCAGGTTGTCTATTCGACTATCATGGCCCTTAAGGGGTTTATAGCTCCCAGCATCAATTTTGAAAATCCGTGCGAAGCATCGGTCGGTCTCAATATGATCCGTGAAACCATTCCACAAGCACCCCGCAAGGTACTCTGCAATTCGGCCGGCTTCGGCGGCACCAACGCCGCGCTGGTTCTGAATTTTGGGTGATTCATGCAACAGGACGTAATCGTTATCGGGTCTGGCCTCTCCGGATTGACATCGGCCCTGCTTCTTGCCCGGAGCGGCCGCAAGGTCCTGGTGCTCGAACAGCATGCCCGGCCGGCACCGGTGGTCAACGGCTTTTCGCGCCAGGGGCTCTATTTCGACAGCGGATTTCATTATGTCGGCGGGCTCGGCAAGGGAGGTGCCTTCCGACCCCTGTTCCGGCACCTCGGCCTCGACCGGAAGTTGGAGCTTTTTCCGTTTGCGGCCGACCGGTTCGATCAGCTGAAGATCGTCTCGACCGGCGAAACCTATGCCCTGCCGGTCGGGTTTGCCGAAATCCGCAGGGAACTCGGTGCCCTGTTTCCGCAGCAGCGGGAAAAAATCGATCGCTATATCGGCGAGATCGAGACGACATGGAGCCGGTTTCCATACCTCGACCTGAACACCGACATCGCCGATTATGCCATGCAGACGGTACATGGTGAATCACTCAAGGAACGCTTGGGGGAATTTGCCGAAACCCCGGAGTTACTGAGCCTGTTGTCGATGCACAGCTTGCTCTACGGGCTGTCGCCCGAGATGGCGCCGTTTACCCTGAACGCCCAGGTCGCCGGATCCTACTATCACTCGGCACACGGTATTCGGGGGGGCGGACGTGCCCTGGTCGCGGCCCTGCTTGAACTGCTTGACGAGGCCGGGGTCGAGGTCCGGTGTGGAGCTGAAGTTACATCGATTGATGCCGAAGCCGCAACGGTTTCCGGGGTGACGTTGGCCGACGGCGAGCAGCTGCAGGCTACGGAAGTGGTGGCGACGCTCAATCCGGCTCTGCTGCCGCAGTTGCTGCAACCGGGTCAGCTGCGGCCGGCTTACCGCAAACGGCTGGCCGGTCTCAAGCAGACCTGCTCGGCCTATATCGTCTTCGCCCGCAGTGCGCAGGCGATCGAATCATTACAGAAATCGAACCTTTTTGTACAGCCGCAGCCCGGGCTGCTCGCGGCCAATCCTGATTGCCCTCTGCGTGAACGCGCCTACTACCTGGCCGCCGCGGGACAGGAGCAGAACGGCGGACACGGTGTGATCGGTATCATCCCGGCACATGTTGACGAGGTCGCCGACTGGGTCGACGCCGGTCCGCAGCGCAGCCCGGCCTATCGTCAGCACAAAGAGCGGATCGGAGCCGAACTGCTCGCGCTGTTTGCCGACAACAACCCGGAACTTGCCGGCCTCGAATTGCTCGAGCTGGCGACACCGCTGACCTTGCACGATTATTCGCTGGCGCCGCAGGGCGCGGTTTACGGGGTCGGCCGTTTCCTCGGCCAGTACAACCCGCATCCGATGACCCGGCTGCGGGGGCTTTTCCTGTCGGGACAGGCGATTGCCGCCCCGGGCCTGCTCGGAACAGTGGTTTCCAGCTACCTGACCTGCGGCTCGATCCTCGGCCATGAACAGCTGCGTGGAGAAATCAGAACATGTCACTAGAAAACGTCGTTGTCACAGGAATCGGTATCATCTCGCCGCTCGGTCTCGATTACGAACAGCTGACCGCGGCCTTGCTGAACGGTGAAACCGGGGTTCAACACGTGGCCGCGCTCGAAAAGATCGGCGGGCTCCGCTCGCGCCTTGCGGCACCGGTCGAGGGGGTCGATCCAAAATCGGTGCCGCGCAAAATCCGGCGCTCGATGTCGAACATGTCGATCTATGCCTACCTCGCCAGCCAGCAGGCCCTGGCCATGGCCGGCTGGCCGGACGAGGAGCTTTCATCCGGCCGGCTCGGTGTCGTCATCGGTTCCACCCTCGGCAGTACGGAGACCAGCGAAAACTTTTTTGCCGACTATTTCCGGGATTACAGTCTCGAGCGGATGAAATCGGGTCTGTTTTTCCAGATCATGGGACATTCCTGCGCCGCCAACGTCGCCCAATCGCTCGGCATCACCGGCCGGGTCATGGCCCCCTCGGCCGCCTGTGCCACCAGCTGCCAGGCAGTCGGCTACGCCTACGAACAGATCGCCTTCGGCCGCCAGGACGCTATCCTCTGTGGCGGTGCCGACGAATTTCATCCCCTGACGGCGGCGACCTTCGATGTCATGCACGCCGCTTCGATCAACTATAACGACCAGCCGGAGCGCTCGCCGCGGCCGTTTGACGCGGCCCGCGACGGCATCGTCTGCGGCGAGGGGAGCGGCATCCTGCTGCTCGAGAAAAGAGAACATGCCGAAGCACGCGGAGCGACGATCCTGGCCGAGATCTGTGGGTTTGCGACGACCTCCGATACGTCGAGTATCGCTAATCCCGATTCCGGCGCCATGCTGGAATGCATGCGGCTGGCCCTGGCCGATGCCGGGCTGAGTGCGGCCGATGTCGATTATGTCAACGCCCACGCGACCGGCACCCTGCAGGGTGATGCCGCCGAAGCCGGCGCGATTCGCGACTTGCTTGGCGACAGCGCACCGGTCAGCAGTCTCAAGGGGCATCTCGGCCATACCATGGCGGCAAGCGGATCAATCGAGCTGGGAGCCTGTATCGGCATGATGCAGCGGGGCGTGCTGGTGGCAACCCGCAACCTGGAAACCGTCGATAAAAGCTGTGCCGGCCTCGAGCACCTGCAGCAGAACAAGACAACCGAAGCCAACGTTATCCTGAAAAATAACTTTGCCATGGGTGGCATTAATTCCACCATCGTCTTAAGGAGCAACAAAGCATGACTGAACAAGAAGTAATTGAACTGATCGACTCGAGCCTCGCCGAAGAATTCGAACTCGACCGGGCCGATATGACCCCCGATGCCAACATCTACGAAGACCTCGGGCTCGACAGCCTCGATACGGTCGACATGGTCATCGTTCTCGAGGGAGCGTTTGATTTCAAGATCCGGGAAGAGGAATCGGTCCGGGCGATCCGGACCCTCGGTGATATTCATCAATTTGTCCTGCAGAAGGTCGTGGAACACAGCTGAGCTTTATACGTTATGTCTGGTCTAAGCGAAAGCTGCAAAACAACTGAAGTGGACGGGTGCTGGACGCTGCCGGTGATCCTGATGAACATCTGGTGTTACGGCATGATGCTGTTCTGGACCCTGCTCTGCATCATGGTCTTTCCGTTTGTTCTCGGTCTCTGCAAGATCGTGCTGCGCTGGCCGGTCGACCGGCTGATGCGTTGGTACATCTGGATCTACGGCCGGGGCTGGCTGCTATTGATGAGCCCGTTCGTCCACTTCCGCCGGGAACAGATGCAGCATGTCAAGCCAGGTCAGCCCGCTCTCTTCGTCGTCAACCATCTCTCCTTCTTCGATACCTACTGCATGGGCCTGCTGCCGGTTTACGACATCATCTTTGCGGTCCGGGCTTGGCCGTTCCGGATGTTCTGGTATTCACAGTTCATGCGTCTTGCCAGGTACATGAACGTTGAAGACAGCAGCTGGTTCGAAACAATGGAAAACTGCAAGCAGGCTTTCGTCAACAGCGGTGCTGTCCTGTTTTTCCCCGAGGGCAGTCGCAGCCGTACCGGCGAACTGCAACGCTTCTATTCCGGCGGCTTCAAGGCTGCCATCGATGCCGGAGTGCCGCTGATTCCACTGGTTATCGACGGCACCGATATCTTGCTGCCTCCCGGCCGCAAGCAGCTCCGCCCCTGCCGGATCAAGCTGCGGGCCCTCGAGCCGATCGACACCGGCGACTTTTCGGGCACCGATGGTCCTTTGCGTCTGCGCAAACTGGCCAAGGAACGGATGGCGAAAGCCCTCGTCGAAATGCGGGCCGACAGGAAGGATCGCTGATGGGCAACAAAACACCGGCAATCTGTTTTTCCGAGCCGTCGGTCATCGCCGATCGTCAACTGGCCCTGCTGCAGCGACATCTAGAGACCTTGCAACAGACTTCGCCCTGGTACTGCGAGCTCAATATCGATCGGCAGGAGGTCCGATCGCTCGACGACCTGCGGTACCTGCCGCTGACATCGAAGGACGACCTGGCCGGAAATAATGATGCATTCCGGGCCGTCAGCCCCGAGCAGGTGGTCGATATCTGCCAGACCTCCGGCACGACCGGTGAACCGGTCACGATCTGGCAGACCGAAAACGACCTGCAACGTCTCGCCCTGAACGAATATCTCGCCTTTTCCGCGACCGGAATCAGTCGTCGGGACAAGGTTTTGATCGGCGCCGCCCTCGATCGTGGCTTCATGGCCGGCCTCGCTTACTTTTTCGGCCTGCGCCGGATCGGTGCCACCTCCATCAGGGTCGGTTCGGGCCAGCCGGCCCTGGTCGCCGAAGCGATCGAAAAGCAGCAACCGAATGTCCTGGTCGGGTTCCCGAGCCTTTTCCTCGGCCTCGCCCGAAGGATGCAGGGGGGTGGCCTCGAGCCGGCGTCCTGCGGAGTCGACAAGCTGGTCTGTATCGGCGAGCCGGTGCGCAATCCCGACCTGACCCTCTCACCGCTCGGCGCTGCGCTGGCCGAGGCCTGGGATGCCGACATTTTCGGTACCTACGCCAGTACCGAAATGGCGACCTCTTTTACCGACTGCCCTTCCGGCTGCGGTGGTCACCTCCTTCCGGAACTGATTGCGGTCGAGATCGTCGACGAGCAGGGAGCTCCTCTACCTGCCGGCACGACGGGCGAAGTCGTCGTTACCCCGTTCGGAATCGAGGGGACGCCGTTGCTCCGCTACCGGACCGGCGATATTGCCGCCCTGCACACCGACCCGTGCAGCTGCGGCCGTCGGACCCCGCGCCTCGGCCCGGTGATTGGTCGCAAGTCGCAGATGCTGAAAGTGCGCGGGACCACCCTTTTTCCTGCAGCGATCGGCAATGTTTTGAGCGGCATCCCCGGGGTCGTCAATCACTACCTCGAGGTCGAACAGCAGTTCGATCTCTCCGATCAGCTCCGGGTGGTCGTCGGCACCAGTGACGCCGACTTGACCGCTGAGTACCTGGCCTCCGAAATTGCCGGCAAGACCCGGGTCAGGCCGGAGGTTGTCCTGGCCAGCCCGGAAGATATCCTGCAGAAAACGGTACGCCCTGACCGGCGCAAACCGATCACTTTTTTTGATTATCGAAACAGTAGACAGGAAAGCGAGACACCATGAACAGAGATTCAACCATCGTCCTCAACGGAAACGACCTGACCGTCGATGAAATCGTCGCCATCGGCGTCGGCGACTGCAAGGTCAGCCTCGATCCGGCTGCCCTCGAGCGCTGCCGTGCTAGCCGCAACTTCCTCGAGGAGGAGGTCGCCGCTAAGCGGGTTATCTACGGCGTCAACACCTCGTTCGGGCCGATGTGCAACAAGATTATCGACGATGACCAGATCGAGGAGCTGCAGGTCAATCTGATCCGCAGCCACGCCGCCGGCCTCGGTGATCCGCTCAAAGACTACATCGCGATCGCCGTCATGGCGGTCCGGCTCAATACCCTGGTCAAGGGCTTCAGCGGTGTCCGGATCGAGCTGCTCGAACATATGCAGTGGATGATCAATGAACGGGTCGCCGCCTACATCCCGGAATGCGGTTCGGTCGGCGCATCGGGCGACCTGATCCATCTCGCTCATCTTTCCTTGGCGATCATCGGCGAGGGCCAGATCTACCACAACGGTGAACTCGACGATGCCGCCGCCACCTACAAAAAACTCGGTCGTAAGCCGATGCGCCTCAGCTTCAAGGAGGGGATCGCCCTGATGAACGGCACCAGCGCCATGACCGCGCTCGCTGCCTTCGCCATCTTCGGCGCTAAAAAATTGCTCAACATCAGTTGCGTTACCGGGGCCTTCGCCATCGAGATTTTCGGTGGCATCGATGACGCCTTCGACGAGGACCTGCATCGGGTCAAGCCGCACCTCGGACAACTCGAAATCGCCGACACGATCCGCAGGCTCTACACCGGTTCGAAGAACATAACGCTGCGGTCTGAAATGCACGAGAAGATCCGCGACCAGAAGTCGGACGGCCCGGTCTACGAGACCAGCATCAACGTTCAGGATGTCTACTCGGTGCGTTGCACGCCGCAGGTTCTCGCCCCGGTTGCCGAGGCGATCGAGCAGGCGAGCCGGGTGGTCGAGATCGAGGCGAACTCCTCGAACGACAACCCGATCATCATCCCGGAGAAGAAGAAGGTTATTCACGGCGGCAACTTTCACGGACAGAGCATCGGCTTCGTCATGGACATGCTCTGCATGGCGGTCGCCACCCTGTGCAACATCTCCGAGCGGCGGACCAACAAGTACCTTGACAAGAGCCTCAACGAAGGGCTGCCGGAGTTTTTGATCCCCGGCACCCTGGGGCTGACCATGGGTTTCATGGGCGCCCAATATCTGGCGACGTCGACCACCGCCGAGAACCGCCAGCTCGCCAACCCGGTCAGCACCAACACCATCAGTTGTAACGCCTCGAATCAGGATGTCGTCAGTATGGGGACGGTGGCTGCGCGCAAGGCCTTCAAGTCGGTCAGTAACGCCAAACATGTCGTCACTCTCGAAGTCCTTGCCGATTTGCAGGCGCTTTCGTTCCGCAACGCCGAAGGCCTCGGCGGCGGCACCGGAAAAATCTACAAGATCCTGAATGAGGAATTCGAGCAATATAATAACGAGGGAATTTTCCACGACGATCTGGTCAAATACCGCAAGCAGCTTTTTTCGAGCCAGCTGTTTGATGATCTGTCGATCTACTGGGAGGCCTGATGGACTTAACCCTGCCACTTGAAGCCGAAGCGCTGATCCCGCATCGCCTGCCGATGCGGCTGGTCGACCGGCTGGTCGAAATCGATGGCAAAAACGGCTCGATCGAGGCCGACATCAAGGCCGACTGCCCGCTGGTCTCCGAAGACGGGATGCTCGAGGACATCGCCCTGACCGAGCTGATCGCTCAGGCTTACGCCATGATCAAGGGCTACAACGACCTGCGCAGTTCAGAACCGGTGCGGCAGGGTTTTCTCGTTGGCATCAAGAAGCTGACGCGCGAGGCTTCGGTCGCCAGTGGTGATACGTTGCGCATCGATATCCGGACGATCGCCGAGCTCGGCGATCTCGCCATTGCCGTCGGCGAAATCTGGCGGGACGAACAGAAGCTCGCGCACGGTGAAATCAAGGTCTGGATCAACTGAAGGTGATGAGATATTTCTGCCTGACAATCTGCCTTATTCTGCTGATAACCGGCCCGGTCCGAGCCGGCGAACTCGATGTTCTGCTCGACTCGCTTCGCGAAGTCGCTGCGACCACCGAGACCCTGTCGAGTCACTTTGTCCAGGAAAAACATCTCGCGATTTTTTCCGAGAAGCTGTTGTCGGAGGGACGGTTTTCCTACCGCAAGCCGGACCGGCTCCGCTGGGAGCTGCTGACGCCGTTCGCCTCCGGGTTTGTCCTGCGCGGCGACAGTGGTGAACGTTGGAATGGACTGAGCCGCGAGCGCGGACGCTTTTCGGTCGAGCGCGATCCGGTGATGGGGATGGTCGCCCGGCAGCTGCTTGCCTGGGCCAGGGTCGATCTCGACTGGCTGCAGCAACGCTACCGCATGGAATTACTGCAAAATCGACCGCCCAAGCTGAGGCTGATTCCGCTTGATCCCGGCGAAGCCGGCTTTATCCGGCATCTCGAAATCACCTTTGCCGAAGATTTGCGTTATATCTCGACCGTGCTTTTACAGGAAGCCGGGGGCGACAAGACCCTGCTCCGTTTCAGCGAGGTCGAGCTTAACCGAGCATTGCCGGAGGAGACCTTCCGGGCACCGGAGTTTTAATGAGACTGATCGCCGCAACATATGAGCGGCTCCGGCGTCGGCGGGCCGTGCTCACCTTGGCCCTGCTTTTGCTGCTGCTGGTCGGAGGCGGACTGCTCTCCCGCCTCGAAGTCGAGGAGAGTATCGTCGCCATGCTACCGGACGGCGACTCGCGGGTGGCGAGCGACTTCAAACTTCTGCAGCAGGCCCCGTTCGCACGCAAACTGGTCATTCACCTCCGTTCCGACGAATCGGTTCCGGCGGACCGGCTCCATGCTGCAACCGACCAAATGCGGAATCTGCTGCCGCCCGATCTGTTCAATAATCTATTGAGTGGTCCGGGTGGGATCAACCCGGGCCGGCTATCGGCCGGGCTGATTGCCGCCATGCCGGCACTGCTCGACCAGAACGACCTGCAGGATCTGGAGCAGGAGCTGACCCCTGAGAAGATTGATCGGCAGGTGGCGACCGACCTGGCCCAGCTGCTGCAACCCCAAGGCGTCGCATTGAAGGAGAATATTCGGCGCGACCCGCTCGACCTGCTGCGCTTCGCCATGGCCAAGCTGCGCTACCTCAATCCGTTGCCCGGTGTCCGCATCGAACAGGGGCACTTTACCAGCGCCGACGGGCACAGCACTCTTTTGCTCGCCGATACGCCGGTACAGATCACCGACGCGGTGGCCGGCCGGGAGCTGGTCGATGCCTTTGCTACGGCCCGTTTACAGCTGCCCGGAGGTGTCAACGCCGACCTGCTCAGCGGGCATCCTTACACCCTAGCCAATTCCGAGGCGATACAGGGTGACATGAGGATTGTGCTGTCTGTTTCCGGCATCGGCATCTTCCTGCTCTTCGCCTTTTTCCTGCGGCGACTGCGGGCCCTGGCCGTCTACCTGCTGCCGCTATTCAGTATTTCTGCGGCGCTGGTTGTCACGTCGCTCTGGTACGGCCGGGTCTCGGGCATAACCATCGGCTTCGGCGCGGTGCTGCTCGGTATCACCATCGATTTCGGGCTGCATGTCTATTTTGCCCTGCAGCATGGACATGGTCAACGTGCGTACCTGCTGCAGGCCGTATCGAAGCCGGTCCTGTTCGGCGGCCTGACCACCCTGGCCGCATTTTCGGTACTGCTCAATTCAGAGCTGCCGGGCCAGCGCCAGCTCGCTATTTTTGCCATTGCCGGCAGCATTTCCGCCCTGCTGCTTGCCCTCTTGGTCATGCCGCATTTTCTCGGTAAAAACGATACGATCGCCCGTACCGGATCGCTGACGAATATTAACCAGATCTATGTCCGGCAGCCGAAACTCCGCCGGGTTGTCATCCTGCTCTGGTTCGGACTCGCCCTGTTCGGTGCGATCCAGACCCAAAAACTTGGCATCAACGGTGAGCTGCGCCAGCTCAGCTATATCCCGAAACAGCTGCAGCAGGCAGAGAACCGGTTGGCCGAGTCATGGGGGCGCATGCGCGACCGGGCCATGATCTTTACCGCCGCCGCAAATCGCGAAGAGGCCATAGCCGCCAACGACCAGATCTGGCAAATCCTCGACCAGCAACAGTTGCAGGGCGAAGCGGTCAGCCTGGCGCCGCTGTTGGCCGGCCAGAAGATCCAGAAACAGCGCCTCCACAACTGGAACGAATTCTGGACGAAGCACCGTGCTAAAACAGAAGAGTTGCTGCAGAAATCGGGGCAGAAATACGGCTTTTCGACAGTTGCCTTCCAACCCTTTTTCGACACTCTTGAACGCTCGGCACAGATCATCGAGCCGGAAACCCTGACCGGCTGGGGGATGAACAGTCTCCTGGACAACCTGTTGCTCAAGGACGGGAACTCCTACCGGCTGATTACCCTGGTGCCGGATCGTCCCGAACTGGTGACGCGCCTCGACGCCGAGCTCGCCAAAGTTCCGGGTGCGACCCTGGTCTCACAGGGGCGCTTCGGTCGAGAGCTGAGCCTCGAAGTCGCTGCCGATTTTGCCAAGTTTATTATTTCCGCCGGGATAGCGGTCCTGCTTTTGCTGATTGTTCTGTTCCGCCGTCTGCAGGATGTATTGCTTGCGCTGTTGCCGGTTTTGACCGGCCTGCTGGTGATGTTCGGCGGGATGAGCCTGGTCGGCCTGGACATGAACATGTTCAATGTTATCGCCACCATCCTGATTATCGGGCTTGGTGTCGATTATGGAATTTTCATGGTCTGCCACAGCCGGCAGCAGGAGGAGACCGCTTCGACCAGGGCCGTTCTGGTCTCGGGCCTGACCACCCTGGTCGGATTCGGAGCGCTGGTCCTGGCCCGGCACCCGGCGTTGAACTCGATCGGCCTGACCGTTTTGCTCGGCATCTCGGCCGCTGTACCGACCGCGGTTCTGGTTATCCCGGCCTTTCGCCCGAGGTGTAGCGATGCCTAGGGTGCTGATACTGTTCGTTGTCCTGCTGTCCCTCATGGCCTGTATGCCGGCGCCGCCGTCGCTGCAGCTGCCGCAGGATTGCCGGGCTCAGCAGAGCATAGAAAAGCTGCTGGCGACCGATTGGCTCGCAGGGGAGGAGGTGTGGCGCATCCGCCAAACCGCATTACTCGAGACCCGTTTTCGCAAGCTGGCGATGGAAGGATTTTTGCGGCTGGACCTGAAAACGGGTGAAGCCCGCCTGGTCGCGCTGAATGAAATCGGCCTGGTCCTGTTCGATCTGCAGGTGACGGCCGACTCCGAACAGCTCCACCGGGCTGTTCCGCCATTGGAGAAGCGCCGGGATCTGATGACAACGATCGCCAAGAGCCTGCGCCGGATTTTCCTGGTGCCGCGCCCGGCATTATCTGACCGGCTTGTGCCGCAGGAAAACGTCCAGTCCCTTTCGCGAATCAGCACCAACGGAAGCCAAAACTTCCTGTTCGATTGCTACGGTGATCTGCGTGAGAGCCGCTGGCAGGGCGAAGCCGGGAGCTGGTCGACGCACTACAATCACTACGACGAGCGGCAGAACGTGCGCTTGCCGGAAGAGATCATCCTGCACGACGAGGAGCAGGGGATCAGGCTGACACTCGAAATCAAAGAGGTCAAACCGGAATCATGAACAGAATGCGAAAAGCGATAATTGCGTCGGCCGTCGGGCCGGTTGAACTGGCTGAAGGGAGTGGCAAACAGAGCTTCAGCTTCGACGAGACGTTTCTCGGCTTTGCCGGCCACTTCCCCGGCTACCCGATTCTGCCGGGAGTGCTGCAGAACCTGCTTGCCCAGGTCGTGTCCGAGCAGGTCATCTCCGATCCGGTAGAGTTCAGGGCGATTCAGCGGGCTAAGTTCAGCCGTCAACTCCGGCCGGGCGACCAGATCGAGGTCGAGGTCATCTGTCGCGACAAGGAAGGCGCCCTGTACTGTGCGACCAAAATGCGGGTTGGTAGCGAGGAGGCATCGAGCTTTACCCTGATCCTCGAGAAAAAGGCGACAACATGAGAAAGCAGTATTTCAAACAAGAAGAGGGCGCACCCGAACCGCTCCGTTGCACGGTCGAACGGGTCGCCCGGTTCGAAGAGGTCGACGCTCTCGGCATCGTCTGGCACGGTCGTTACCCGAGCTATTTCGAGGATGGCCGGGTCCTGCTCGGCGAAAAGTACGGGATCGGTTACCTCGATTTATACCGACAGGAAATTATCGCCCCGATCAAACAGATGCATGTCGATTATCAGAGGCCGCTGCAATTCAGCGATCCTTTCACTATCGAGGCGATCCTGCATTGGTCGGACGCGGTGCGGCTCAACCATGAATTTATCCTGCGCAATGCCGCCGGCGAGATTACGACCACCGGCTACACGGTGCAGCTGCTGATGGATCCCGAGCACAATGTCCTGATGGTGCCGCCGCCGTTTTACCAGGAATTTCGTGAACGCTGGCAGGCAGGAGAGTTGACTTGAAAAAGGTTTTGATCAGCAAGGTCGGCTGTGAGACTGCCCTCGGCTCCGGCCCTGAGAAACTCTGGCTAGAACTGCTCGCCGGTCGCAGCGGAATCAAACCGCTGACCCGCTTCAGCTGCGAGAACTACGTTTCAAACCTCGCCGCCGGCATCGACGACCTCGCGATACCGGCCGGAAGCTCGCGCCACGATGATTTGCTCGATCGTGTCGCCGATCAGGTCGGCCCGATACCTGCCGATAGCCGCCTGCTGGTCGCCTCGACCAAGGGGGAGATCGACCGCCTGCAGACCGCCTGTCGTCACGATGAGCCGGTACCGGCGTCGGCCCTGTTCGAACCACTGCTCGCGAAAATTTCCCGGCGCTTCGATCTGATCGATCACGGCACCAACATCAATGCCGCCTGTGCCTCCTCGACCATTGCCATTGCCCGCGGCGCCGCGATGATCGCCCATGGTCAGGCCGAGTCGGTCCTGGTCTACGCCGCCGATCTGCTCAGCGAATTTGTTTTCTCCGGTTTTTCTGCACTGCAGGCGCTCTCCCCGACGCCGGCCCGACCCTTCGATGCACAACGGCAGGGTTTGAACCTCGGCGAGGCGGGGGCGGCGTTGCTGCTGACAAATGAAAAACGGGCCGGAGATTCTCCGTTGGCACAGGTCGCCGGCTGGGGCGCGGCCAACGACGCCCACCATGTCACAGCCCCGGCCCGGGACGGCAGCGGCCTGATCCTGGCCTGCCGCGAGGCGATGCAGCGGGCCGGTATCGACCCGGATCAAGTGGCAGCGATCAATGCCCACGGCACCGGCACCCCGTATAACGATGCCATGGAGCTGACCGCGTTTGACTCCCTGTTCGGCAAAAAGATGCCGCCGCTACACGGCGTCAAGGGGAGCCTCGGCCACACCCTCGGTGCCGCCGCCGCACTCGAGACAATTGTCGGCGGTTTCGCCCTTACCGCAAAAAAGATCCCCGGTACGGTCGGTTGCACCGATCCGGAAGAGGTCGGTATGGGACGAATCGGAACGGCAACCCAGTCTATCGACGGAGATTACCTGCTCACCACCAATTCCGGTTTCGGCGGCATCAACGGAGCCCTGGTTCTGCAGGGGGCGGCATCATGAAGGCATTGATCAACGGTATCGGCTGGATCACCCCGGCCGGCTTCGGCCAGGGGCATGCTGCGAACGGACAACCGTTGCTTGCCGGCGAGCTTGAAATCCCGACGCGCAAGCAGATCTTCGCCGGTATCGACCGACGTTTCGGCCGACTCGATGACTTCTCCCGGATCGGCCTTGGCGCCGCGACCTTCTGTCTGCGTGACGCCGGCGCCGAAGAATGGAGTGAAAAAAGACGGGTCGGGATTGTTGCCGCCAGTCGTTACGGCTGCCTGCGGACCGATCTCGACTACCTGGAGACGATGCTGTCGGAGCAGGGGAAACTGGCCAGCCCCAATATCTTTGCCTACACCCTGCCGAACTGTTTTCTCGGCGAGGCGGCCCTCCGTTTCGGCCTGACCGGCAACAGCATGATCATCAACCGTCACGACCCCGATCGGGTCACGGCGATCCGGATCGCCCTCGAGGAACTCAGCTGGACCGACCAGGCCGGAATCCTCGCCGGAATCGTCGATCTTACGCCGCCGCCGGAGCTGGCGGCCGACGACGATCTGCCCGGCAGTCTCTTCCTGCTCCTTGAGCGAGGGCCTCGACCCAGGATCGAGCCGTACGGGGAGCTTGTGCTGCAAGGCGATCAACTGATTTTCAATGGCAAGGAAATGTCCGACCTGAAAGAGCTGGTCGCTTCCTGCCTGAGGATAGAGTCCTGAACGAAGCGGTGCCGCAGCATCGTTTGAAGCATTAAAGGAGTTGTTGTAATGAACATGGAACTGATTTATCCGCGCTGGCCGAAGCTCGATCGCCAGACCGAGTTTCACCTGCCGCCGCACGGCCCGGTCGTTTTTGCCGCGGCGTTGCCCGAAGAGGTTAAAGTCAACTTTACCGACGAGAACCTGCAGGCGGTCAACTTCGATGCGAGCTGCGACCTCGTCGCCATCTCGACGATGCTGACCTCGCAGCTGCCGCGCGCCTTCGAGATCGCCCGCGAGTTTCGCGCGCGCGGCAAGACGGTGATCTTCGGCGGCATTTCGACCATGCTGCACGCCGAGGAGGTGCAGCAGCACGCCGATTCCGTCTTCCTCGGCGAGGTCGAGGGGCGCATCGGAGAAGTACTCGAGGATTTCAAGCGGGGCGAGCTCAAGCCGGTCTATAACTACATGCACAACCATCCCGACATCAACCTGGTCGGGACCGCCCGGCGCGACATCCTCAACCGCGAACTCTACAACTATCGCGGCGTCCAGATGCTCGATCTCGTCCACGCCTCGCGCGGCTGCAAGTTCGACTGTTTCCCCTGCTGTACCGGTTTTCTCGGAGGCAAGGCGTTTCGCCCCCGGCCGATCGACAAGGTCATCGCCGAGATGGAGGCGATCCAGAACAACCGCATGTTCATCGTCGATAACTCGCTCGCCCAGGACAAACAGTGGTTGATCGACCTGTTCACGGCGATGGCGCCGCTGAAGAAGAAGTGGGTCTCGCATCCGATCCTCGATGATGACGAGGTTCTGAAGCTGGCGGCCGACGCCGGCGCCTGGTATGTCTACCAGGCGGTTTTCGATACCTCGGACACTATCCGCAACCGGATCAAGCGGCTCAAGGAGTACGGCATCGGCATCGAGGGGACGATTATCCTCGGCACCGACGATCAGAGCGAGGACGACATCAAGCGCTTGGTCGACTTCCTGCTCGAGGTCGAGCTCGATGTTGCCGAGTTCACGATCATGACGCCGTTCCCGCATTCACCGATCCGGAGCCAGCTCGAGAGGGAGGGCCGCATCCTCTCGAACGACTGGCTCAACTACACCGCCGACAAGGTTGTTTTTCAGCCGAAACAGATGACGCCGGATAAGCTGCAGGAAATGTACTACTACGCCTGGGATACCTTCAACGCCGACAGCGGCCACGCCCTGAAGATGGGCAAGTTGTTCGAGCAGGTTATCCGCCGTGAGATCGAGGACGGCACCTATCGCCGTTATGAGCCGCGAAAACGGCGTCAATTCAAAAAGGAGAGCGCATGAGTCGCGTCTTTTTCATCTCCAGTAATACCACCATCGAACCCTACCCGGTCTACCCCCTGGGCATGGCGGTGGTCTCAGGCGCGGTCAAGGCGGCCGGACACATGGTCGAGCAGTACGACTGCCTGGTCAACGGAGATGACATCGACACGCTGCGGGCCCGGATTGCCGACTTTGCCCCCGACCTGATCTCGATTTCGCTGCGTAACATCGACAACGTCGACTCCTTCTCCGGCGAGAACGCCTGGTACCTGGCGCGAGTCAAAACCCTGGTCGCCGATATCCGCAAGTTCTGTACCGCGCCGATCGTCGTCGGCGGCCCGGCGTTAACCATCATGCCTGAACAGATCGCCACCTACCTCGAGGTCGACCACGCCATCATCGGCGAAGGGGAGGTTGCCCTGCCGCAGCTGGTCACTAACCTCTCTTCCGGCAAACAGGTGCCGCAGGTGATCACCCGGAGCGCACCGCTGGCCGGCAACGATTTCAGTACGCCGTTGTTCGACCCCGAGCTGGCTCCGTTCTACCTCGAACAGAGCGGGATGCTCAACCTGCAGACCAAGCGGGGCTGCCCCTATCGCTGCACCTACTGTTCCTACCCGCATCTCGAGGGGAACCGCTTCCGGCGCCGCGACCCGGAACTGGTTGTCGGCGAACTGAAACGGTTGAAGGATAAGCACGGGGTAGAGCGGGTCTTTTTTACCGATTCGGTTTTCAACGATCCGCAGGGAACATACCTCAAGCTCTGCGAAGAGATGATCCGCCACGACGTCGGTATCGGCTGGTCGGCCTATTTCAGGCCGCAGGGCTTCGGGCGGGAAGAGCTGCAGCTGATGAAACGGGCCGGTCTTTACGCCCTCGAACTCGGCCCCGACGCCGGCTGCGACCGGACCCTGAACGGACTCGACAAGAAGCTGACTTTTGCCGAGGTTATTGCGGTTAACGAGGCCTGTCTCGCCGAACAGCTGGCGGCAGCCCATTTCGTCATTTTCGGTGGCCCGGAGGAAGATGACGAAACTCTGGCCGAAGGCCTCGACAATATGGACAGGCTCGGCGCCTCCGTCGTCTTCGCCTTCTCCGGTATCCGCATCCATCCCGACTCGCCGCTGCATCAGCGGGCCATCGACGATGGGATCATCACCGCCGAGACCTCTCTGCTCAAGCCGGTCTACTACTTCTCACCGCGGATCGACCGGGAGAAGATGGAAGCGACCATCGAGGCCCGCTTTCACGGCCGGAAAAACCGGATCTTTCCGCCGTCGGAAGGGACGAAGCGCCTCGAAATCATGAAGAATTTCGGCTACCGTGGACTGATGTGGAATCGGCTGATCCGCTTCCCGAAAGAAGAGTTGTAACGGACAGAACAAGGTATGGCGAAACTGAACGACAAAAATATCCTGCTGGTCCATCCGCTCGGCTACCAGGTCGATGCTGCAGCCAATGATATCTCGCGCAAGGCGAATATCATGCCGCCGCTCGGACTGGCGAGCATCGCCGCCTGTCTCGACGCCGCGGGTTTCAGCAGCTTTATCCTCGATTGCTACGCCCACCCCGATGCCGACGGACGGCTGCTCGAACTACTGCGTGAACATCGACCCGGCTTGATCGGCTTCAGCTGCACGACCGCCAGTTTCCATGACAGCGTCCGCCTGGCCGGCCTGGCCAAGCAGGAGCTGCCGGAAATCAGGACCGCTTTCGGCGGTGCCCATGTCTCGGCGTTGCAGGAGAAGGTTCTCGATTTCTCGCCGCTGATCGACTACGCCGTTATCGGCGAGGGGGAGCAGACGATGATCGAGCTGGCGCAGCTCGCCGGTGAAACGCCGCGCGACATCGGCGGGGTCGTCTGGCACGATAGCGATGGGGCAATCGTCAACAACGGTTACCGCAGCGACGCCCTGATCCTCGACGAGCTGCCGTTCCCGGCCTACGAGAAACTGGCCGGATACCCCGACGCCTACAAACTACCGATCTTCAACTACCCGAAGGCCCCGAACACAAGCTGTATCTCCAGCCGCGGCTGTCCCTACAGCTGCAGCTATTGCGATCGCAGCGTCTTCCAGCGCAGCTTCCGCTTCAACTCGGCCGAGTACCTCTACGCCCACCTCGAGTATCTAAAAAATCGTTTCGGTATCCGTCACATCAACTTTTACGATGATCAGTTCACCTTCCAGCGCAAGCGGGTCGAGCAGTTCTGTCGGATGATGATCGATAAGCCGCTCGGCATGACCTTCAACTGCGCCGTGCGGGCCGAACATGTCGACCGTGAGCTGTTGCAGCTGATGAAGGCGGCCGGCTGCTGGATGGTCAGCCTCGGCATCGAGAGCGGCGACGAACAGCTGCTGGCCCAGCACCGGCAGAACGCCAACCTCGACCTGCTCGCCGATACCATCCGCACGATCAAGGCGTGTGGCATCCGGACCAAGGGGCTGCTGATGATGGGCCTGCCGGGTGAATCCGAACTGTCGATCCGGCGCAGCATGGATTATGTCTATTCGCTGCCGATCGACGACTTCAACCTGGCCAAGTTCACGCCGTTCCCCGGATCGCCGATCTACGAGAACATCCACGAGCTCGGCAGCTTCGATGAAGACTGGCCGAAGATGGACTGCATGCATTTCCAGTTCGTGCCGCATGGCATGGAACAGGAGCAGCTCGAGAAGCTGTTCATCGAATTCTACAAGAACCATTTCAAGCGGAACCGGGTGCTGCTCGGCTACGTCAGCATGCTCTGGAAGTCGCCCGACAGCTGGCGCCGTTTCATTGCCAGCGCCGGCCAGTTCCTCCGTTTTGCCGTCAGTAACAAGCGCTATGGCAGTTGAACGATCCGACATATTCGTCGCCGTGCCGGTCTACAACCATGCGGCGACCCTGCGCCAGGTGATCGCGGGCATCCTCGAACAGCACGACCGGGTTCTGGTCGTTGACGACGGCAGCAGCGATGGCGCTGTCGAGGCGATCGCCGGCCTGCCGGTTGAGCTGATCCGGCACCCGCGCAACCTCGGCAAGGGGGCGGCCCTGCAAAGTGCTGCACGGTGGGGGCTTGAACAGGGCTGTAGCCACATGATTACGATCGACGCCGATGGCCAGCATGCCCCGGCTGACCTGTCCCGATTCTTTGCCGAGATCGAGAAGCACCCGCAGGCGCTGATTGTCGGCCACCGCGACTTCGACCAGGCTTCGATCCCCGGTTCGTCCCGCTTCGGCCGGCAGTTCTCCAACTTCTGGCTGCGCGTCCAGACCGGGTGTCGGCTCAAGGACAGTCAGAGCGGGTTTCGCGCATACCCGCTGATCATCTTCGAGCATCTCAACTTCTGGTGCCGCCGCTATAACTTCGAGGTCGAAATCCTGGTCCGCTCGGCCTGGGCCGGGGTCGAGCTGCGCGACGTCGATATCTCGGTGTACTATCCGCCGGGCGAGGAGCGGATCTCGCACTTCCACGGCTTTCTCGACAACTGGCGCCTGACCCTGCTCAACACGCATCTGACCGGGCGTTCGATCGTCCCCTGGCCGCACCGCAAGATCATCGAACGTGAAGACGAGGGGAAGCTGAAAACCGTCTCGGTGATCCATCCGCTGCGTTCGATCCGGCAGCTGTTGCAGGAAAACAGCACCCCGCCACGGCTCGCCGTGGCGGCAGGAACCGGCGTGCTGCTCGGCACCCTGCCACTGATCTTCTGCCACACCATCATCATCCTGATGGTCTGTGGTTTCTTCCGGCTCAACAAGGTCGCCGCGATCAGCAGCAGCCAGCTCTGCATGCCGCCGATCGTGCCGGCGCTCTGTATCGAGCTCGGATATTTCATGCGCCATGGCGAGTGGTTGACCGAGCTGTCATTGCAGACCCTCGGCTATCAGGCGTTGGAGCGGATCTACGAATGGCTGCTCGGTTCACTGGTCCTGGCCCCGGTCCTGGCCGGTGCGGTCGGATTGCTAACCCTGTTGCTGGCACAACTGGTGCAGAAAAAAGATGTCGAGACGATCTGATCATAAATCCGGCTGGAGCAGCCGGAGTATCGGCAGTAACTGGCAGCACCAGTTTTTTTACCTGGCGATTAAGATTGGCGGCCGTCGTGCAGCCTATTTTGTGCTATATTTCGTAGTCGCTTATTATGCTCTGTTCAGCCGCCTGGCGCGGGAGCGAGCAGGCCACTATGTTTCCCGACGCTTCCCGGAAGCTCGCGGGCTGAAGCGGCTCTGGCACGGCTACCGCATGATCCTCAACTTTGGCATGGTGCTGATCGACCGGGCGGTGGTCGGCATCCTCGGGCCCGATTCGTTCGAGGTCAGCCTGGCCGGACGTGAACAGCTACTGAAAATCCGGGACGAGAATCGGGGCATGATCCTGATGACGGCCCATGTCGGTTGCTGGCAGGTCGCGATGTCGGTCCTCGAATTTCTCGAGCGGCCGGTGTACATGCTGATGCGACAGGAGGACGGTGATATCGACCGGCATTACTTCGAGCATGCCGGCATCGAATGTCCCTATCGGGTGATCGACCCGACCGGCTACCTCGGCGGCACCCTCGAAATGCTCGGGGTGCTCAAGCAGGGGCAGGTCGTCAGTGTCATGGGCGACCGCCTGCTCGGCAGCGACAAGAGCAGCTGCCCGGTCGATTTTCTCGGAGCCACGGCAACGGTTCCGTTCAGTGCCTACAAGATCGCTTCGGCGAGCGGCGCGCCGATCGTGATATTCTTTACCCGCAAAAGCGGGCCAAACAGTTACGAGGTTGAAATTGCCCGGGTGATCCGGGTGCCGGAACTGCCGGGTCGGGAGTCGTCAACGTTCACCCCCTACGCCCAGGAATTTGCCGAGGCGCTGGAGGAGGTCAGCCGGAAGCACCCGTACCAGTTTTATAACTTTCACGATATGTGGGCGGTCGAGCCGCCATCAATAAAGCAAGAAGGGCAGGAGTAACGATGGAGATCAAGGAAAAACTGAAGCAGGTACTGATAGAAGACTTGAACCTTGAGGATGTCACCCCGGATGAGATCGGTAACGACGAGCCGCTGTTCGGCGAGGGTCTCGGTCTCGATTCGCTCGACGCGGTCGAGCTCGTCGTTGTTGTACAGAAGCACTTCGGTGTCGAAATCAAGGATATGGACGAGGGCCGCCCGGCCCTGCAGTCGATCAACACCCTCGCCGCCTTTATCGAGGAAAAATCGAACGGATGAACCAACCGGTTGCCATAACCGGCCTCGGTTGTCTCTGCGGCGCCGGCATGAACTTGGCCGAATGCATGGAGAGCATGTTCCGCGGCGTGCGCAAGCCGCGGCCGCCGTTCCGCTTTTCGACCGATCACCCGGTCAGCTACCCGGTGCTCGAGCTGCGCGACGAGTTCAAATTACCGCTCGATGACCAGGAAAAGGTCTATGCCCGAACCAGCCAGCTCGCTCTGGCCGCCGCCCTCGAGGCGCTGGCCGACGCCGGCTGGGACGAGGCGTCGCTACGCGGAAAAAAGGTTGGGGTCTGCATCGGCACTACGGTCGGCTGCGCCCTCAATTGCGACGACTTCTACCGCGCCTACAAGGAAGGCGACGACCCGGAGATGGATGTCATCGAGCGATTTCTGCGGAGCAACCCGGCATCGGTCATCGCCCGCCAGCTCAAGCTCGACGGTCCGAACCAGACCGTAGTCAACGCCTGCTCATCCGGCACCGATGCGATCGGACTTGGCGCTTCATGGATCCACTCCGGTGCCTGCGACATTGTCATCGCCGGCGGCGCCGACGAGCTCTCGCGTGTCACCTATGCCGGCTTCAGCTCGCTGATGATCACCGACACCGAACCGTGCAAGCCGTTCGATGTTAACCGCAAGGGACTCAACCTCGGCGAAGGTGCCGGAATCATGGTATTGGAAAGTGATGCAATCCGGGGCGACAGGAAGGCGTGGGGCTTTGTTCGCGGTTACGGTTCCGCCTGCGATGCTTATCACTTGACGGCACCGCGGCCGGATGGTGCCGGTCTCAAGCAGGCGATGGGCGAGGCGTTTGCCGCTGCCGGTCTCACACCGGAACAGATCGCTTTCGTCAACGCCCACGGCACCGGAACCCCGGACAATGACAAGGTCGAGAGCGGTGTTCTCGCCGAAATGCTCCCCGGTGTTCCGTTCCTTTCGACCAAGGGCTACACCGGCCATACCCTCGGCGCTGCCGGCGGTATCGAGGCGGTCTTCACCGTCGAGTCGTTGCGTCGCGGCAAACTGCCGGCCAATATCGGCTATGCCGATGCCGACCCGGAGATCAAAGGCACCCCGGTGACCGAAAACACCGAGATTGATGGGGAATACGCGTTGTCGGAATCACTCGCCTTCGGCGGCAACAACGCGGTCCTGATTCTCGGCAAGGGAGACGATTGATATGCGGATGGCGATTCAGAGCATCGGAATCTCCGGAGGCTTCGGTCAAGGCGTCGACTCCCTGCAGCGGGCCCTTGTCGCCGGTGAGGTTGAACCGCAGACCGGCGAGGTCGAGCGCAACGGAACGGTCGACAGCTTCCCCTGCTACCGCGCCGCCATCGATGGACTCGACGAATTTTTCCCGAAGCGGGCCCTGCGCCGGATCGATCACTATTCGAAGATGACCCTGTACGGGGCCAGCCTAGCCCTGAAGGAGGCCGGTCTGCTCGAAGCCGATCGTTCGCGCATGGGCGTGATAATCGCCACCGGTTACGGCGCTCTGAAGACGACCTTCGATTTTCTCGATTCCTACCTTGATTTCGGCTATTCGTGTAGCTCGCCGACCCATTTTTCGAACTCGGTCCACAACGCTGCGGCGGCCCATGTCTCGATGCAGTTCAAGGCGACGGCACCGAGCCTGACCGTGACCCAGTTCGAGATGTCGGTCGCTTCGGCCCTGCTCACCGCCAGGCACTGGCTGGCCGAGGGACGGGTCGATCAGGTTTTGTTCGGTGCGACCGACGAATACTGCGACGTCCTGCGCTACTGCCGCAAACGCTTCTTTTGCGACGGCGAACAGGGCCCGATGGCACCGTTCAATTTCGAGCGGCAAAGCGCCGTGGTCGGAGAAGGCGCCGCCTTTTTCATCCTGACCCGGGACGAGCAGCAGGCAAGTTATGGCTATATCGACGCGGTCACTCTCGGCAACCATGTCGCATCTCCGCTCGAATTGCCGGCGGACGATTTCGTTATCGCCGGCGCCGACGGACACCGCGATTGCGGCCAGTGGTACGCTGAAACGATCGGCAGCCTGCCCGCGTCCGCCTACTCACCGCTTTACGGGAGTTTCCCGGCTGCGGCCGGCTTCGACCTGGCGGTCGCGGCGTTGACCTTGAAAGAAGGATGTTACTTTACGGTACCGGACAACGCCGGTTCGACGACGACTCCTGAAGAGGCGCCCGCAAAGATCTCCTGCCTGAAGTTCGGACCGGGAGGCGATTATGGCCTGATCCGCCTGTCACGCTGAGGTCGATATGCGACCCGGCTTGATTTGCATTCTCTGCGGTGCGTTGCTCGTCACCCTTACTCCGGCGATGGCCCGGGCCGAGGCAGATCCGGGCGGAGAGTCCGTTTCATACCGGCCGAATCGCTACGGCGTCGGGCTGCTGGCCGGGAAGGCCTATGACCCCGAACACTTCGGTCTGGTTATACTGCAGGGTCAGATGCTGGTCGATTACGATCGGATTGTCTGGCACCGGGCACCCGAGGAACTTTATCTCAAGTTCGAAGCGAATCTCGGCATCACCACCGACGGTCGTGACAAAGGGTTAGCCGCGGTCAACATGCTGGCCCTTTTCTATCTGGACGCCCCCGATGCGCGGCGCTGGAGACCGTTTCTCGAAGCGGGAATCGGCCTGATCTATACTGAGTACCGGGTTGAGGGTCAGGGACTGTATTTGAACTTTAATCCCCAGGCCGGTGCCGGCGTTGAATTCCGCCGGGATAACGGGCAGGCGCTCTCAATCGCATTGCGTCTGCACCATTTGTCAAACGGCAACCTGTACAAGGATAACCGGGGCGTCAATTCCGCGTTCCTGATGCTCGGTTACTTATTCTGACGATGAAGAAAAAAGATGTCCCACAACAGGGCGGCCTGAACGCCGGCTGCCGCGAAATCAACTATGCGGTTGATGACGACGGGCACTATACCCTCGAATCGAGTGTCGGCTGGGAGGCGAAGAACATCGCCCTGCGCCAGGCCTGGGAAGAGATCATCGACCAGCTGCATCGTGTTCTGGACGAAGTCAGGGCCGGGGCCAAAAGTCCTCTTGCCTACCATATGGTCAAGAACCAGATGAACCCGATCCTGCTCGCCCGCTACTCCGGGATCGCCCGCTGGCGGGTCAAACGTCACTTCAAGCCGGCAGTTTTTGCCAAATTGAAACAAAGCGATCTGCAACCTTACGCCGATCTGTTTAAAATTTCAGTGGAGGAGTTGAAACAGGTTCCGGAAAAACCCGACCTGTCGATTGAGGAAATCGATCCGTCAGGAGGATCAGCATGAAGATCGATTTCCAGCACCGGCAATTTGCTCACTGCGAGAGCGGCGTTACTGCCAATCTGCTCAATCATCACGGGTTTCCCTGTTCCGAGGCGATGGCCTTCGGGATTGGCGGTGGGCTGTTTTTCGGCTACGTTCCGTTCGTCAAGCTTAACTTTCTGCCGCTGACGACTTTCCGGACCGGTCCGGGAGCGATCTTCAAGAAAGCGACACGACGCCTCGGGATCGAGGTCAGGAAACAGACTTTTCGCAACCCGGCTGAGGCCGAATGTGAACTCGACCGAGTGCTCGAAGCAGGTATCCCGGTCGGTGCCCAGACCGGCGTGTTCTGGCTGCCGTTTTTCCCGCCGGCCTACCGCTTTCATTTCAACGGGCACAACCTGGTCGTTATCGGTAAAGAGGGCGATGACTACCTGATCAGCGACCCGATCTTTGAAGAGATTGTCCGTTGCCCGGCTGTCGACCTGCGCAAGGCCCGCTTCGCTAAAGGTGCCCTGGCCCCGAAGGGGAAGATCTACTATATCGAAAAGATGCCTAATCAATTCGACCTGCCGCAGGCGATCAAGACCGGTATTCGGGAAGTTTGTCGGGTCATGCTCAAAACACCGGTTCCGCTGGCCGGGGTGCGCGGCATCCGGCTGCTTTCGCGCCAGCTGCGTAAGTGGCCGAACAAGCTCGGCGAAAAGAAAACCATCCTCCACCTCGGCCACATTATCCGGATGCAGGAAGAGATCGGCACCGGCGGCGGCGGGTTCCGTTTCATCTACGCCGCATTCCTCCAGGAAGCGGCCGAAACACTTAGCAATGACAAGCTCTCTGCTCTTTCTGATCGTTGCACCGAAATCGGCGATCTCTGGCGCGATTTCGCTCTGATCGCTTCCCGGGTTTGCCGCGGGCGGGCAACGGTTCAGGATTCGTTTGATGACCTGGCCGATCTGCTACAGCAATGCGCGGACCGGGAAGAGACGTTTTTCCTCGATCTGCAGACGGCTCTGGCAAAATAACCGGAAAGGCATGGTGGTGACTCAGGCTGCAACCGAAAAAATCCTGTCAACCCGTGACCTGGTCAAGGTTTATGCCGGATCGGACCGCCCGGCGGTCGATGGGCTGAACCTGGAGATCGACCGGGGTTCGATATTTGGCCTGCTTGGTCCCAACGGCGCCGGCAAGACAACGACCATCTCGATTCTCTGCACCCTGTTGCAGCCGACGTCAGGACAGGCGATCGTACTGGGGCAGGATGTTAGGAATCAGGCCGATGCGATCCGCCGCCGGATCGGAGTTGTCCCGCAGGATATCGCCCTCTACCCGAGCCTGACTGCCCGAGAGAATCTACGCTACTTTGCCCGGATCCTGCGCATTCCGCGGGACAGGATTGAGCAGCGTATCGACGAGTGTCTCGAGCTGGTCGGGCTGCGCGATTTTTCGCACAAGCGGGTTGCCGACTTTTCCGGCGGCATGAAACGCCGTACCAACCTTGCCGTCGGCATCCTGCATGAACCGGAACTGCTCTTTCTCGACGAACCGACCGTCGGCATCGATGCCCAGTCGCGAAACCTGATCCTCGATCGCCTGGGTGAACTGAATCGGGCCGGCATGTCCATGCTTTACACCTCGCACTACATGGAGGAGGTCCGGCAGCTTTGTCATGATGTTGTCATAATTGATCACGGCAGGGCGATTGCGGCAGGAACGCCGGATGAGCTTGTCGCCGGTTCGGCCGAAGCCGAAAACCTGGAAGAGCTTTTTCTCGAATTGACCGGCCGCGAGCTGCGGGATTGATACGATCATGATTTTACTGGCCAACATCAAAAAAGAGCTGTTGCTGCTGAGTCGTGACCGGGCCGGTCTGCTCATCCTGTTCGTCATGCCGATGCTGCTGGTTCTCGTCCTCTCGTTGATCCAGGACAACCTCTTCCGGGCGACCGGGGAGACGGCGACCCGGGCCCTTTTTGTTAACCTCGACCAGGGCGATCTCGGCACGGAACTGAAGACCCAGCTCAATGCGACCGGCGCTCTCGAGCTTGTCGAGCAGTTTTCCGGCCGTACGATCGAGCCCGAGCAGGCCCGGCAGACCGTATTTGCCGGCGATTACCAATTTGCGATCATTGTTCCGGCCGACTTCAGTGCCCGCTTGAACAGCGCGGCCGATGAAACTGTCCGGGCGGCGCTCGATCAGAAAAATCTGGAGCGAGCGCCGGAGCCGTTGATCCTCTATTTCGATCCGACCGTCCGGGGCGTCTACCGAACGGCTGTAACCAATGCCCTTTACCGGGGGCTGCTCGGCCTCGAAATCGCCCGCAAGGGCGAGGCGCTCAGCCGGCTGTTGCCGGAAAAAGTGCAGGAGAGTGTCGAGCGCGAGATGGCCGCCTATGGTGGCGGGATCGCTCTCGACCTGCCGGAGCTTTCAAGCGGCTGGGCCCGCCAATCGTTGCTCGAACTCAGGGAAGAATCGGCCTACCCGGAGAAATATTCGACCCTGCCGACGTCGGTTCAGCAGAATGTCCCGGCCTGGACGCTGTTCGGCATGTTCTTCATCGTCATCCCGCTCGCCGGAACCCTGATCCGTGAACGACAGGAGGGGACCCTGACCCGGCTGATGACGATGCCGGTCAGTAACAGTTCACTGCTGCTCGGCAAGGTCATCGCCTACCTGTCAATCTGCCTGGTTCAGTTTGGACTGATGCTGGCCGTCGGCCGTTTTATTCTGCCCCGCTTCGGCACCCCGGTCCTCGAGCTCGGGTCCGCGCCGGTGGCTCTGATCGTGGTCGCTCTGGTGGCGGCGCTGGCCGCCTGCGGCTACGGTATCCTGGTCGGCACCCTGGCCCGGAGTTACGAACAGGCGTCGACCTTCGGCGCTGTCTCGATCGTTATCGCGGCGGCGCTCGGCGGTGTCATGGTCCCGGTTTACGTGATGCCGAAGGTGATGCAGGGTCTCAGTGTTGTATCGCCGCTCGGCTGGGGGCTCGATGCCTTCCTCGATATCTTTGTCCGTAACGGAAATCTGGCCAGCGTCTTTCATCGGGTTGCTGCGCTCGGCGGATTCTTCCTGGCCTGTATTATTGTCGCATCGGTGGTGTTCCGGCACCGCCGGCGTGGAACCTGAACCGACTGGAGTTGAAAATGAGTGACAACCTCGAACGAGAACTGATCGATTTGGTCATCGATTTCTGCAACGTAGATGACGTCGATCCGGAGGAGATTGCGTACGATCTGCCGCTGATCGGTCCCGATTCGCCGTTCGACCTCGATTCTCTCGACGCTGTCGAAATCGTCGTCGCCGTCCAGAAAACTTACGGCGTCCGGATTGCCAATGACAATACCAGCCGCGAAGTCTTGCAATCTCTGACCGCGCTGGCAAACTATATTCGTGACAATCGTCCGGCCTGACCGGGCTCATTCCGTTTCCGTCTAACGGCCAATTAAATAAACATGGAGGTGAAACGATGAAGAATGTTCTGTTAGTGTTGTTTGTCGCTCTTGTCAGTTCTCTGTTCATCCTATCGAACAGCGCTATGGCGAGTAGCGGCAAGTACCTCAAGATGCTCGATTCCGGCGATGTTAAGACCCGGATCCAGGCCGCCAAGATGGTGGCCCGTGACAAGGCCTTCGATGCCGCCATCCTGCAGAAAATCGAATCGAAACTTCGGGCCGGCTACAATAAGCGGGCGAACGACCGCTATCACAACGACGAGATGGCCTATTACTGCAAGACCCTGAGTGCGACCGGGGACATGAAATACAAGAAGCTGCTCGAGGAGGTGGCCAGCGGGACCTCGAACCGGAATCTCAAGCGTCACGCCGGAAATTCATTGAAGCTGCTTGCCGATAATGCCGAACTCAAGCAAATCAAGTCCGCAAAAGGGGACTGGGACAGCAGCCTGAGCGACAGCGAGAATAAGCAGATGGCGATGCTTCGTTCCGACCAGTTCCGGCTCAAGCGAACGGCGGCCAAGGAGCTGTACGGGAATCCGGGCGCTAACGTGAAGGTTTTCGATGAAGTCGCCAACCAGCTTCTGGCCGGGACGAAAGAGATGTCCCGCGATCGAGATTACGTCGACACCATGGCCTGGCTCTGCAAGGCGCTCGGTAATTCCGGCCAGGCAAAATACAAGGAGACGTTGCTGAAGGCCAAGGCCCAGACTTCGAACGCGAACCTGAAAAAATATGCCGATCAGGCTTTGCGCATGCTGTAAGTTCGTACTGCCAAAGGATACAAAAGGGGCCTGAACTCAAGTTCAGGCCCCCCTTTTTGATGTCCTGTCGTATGCCGATTAAACGGCGGTCAGGTGCATATAGCCGATCGAGAAGCGGCCGCTCTCGGGGATAAAGCAGAGGATCTTTTCGCCCTTCTTCACCCGGCCCGATTTGAAGAGCTCCTCGAGGATAATGTAGATCGAAGCCGACCCGGTATTCCCTTTTTCGACCAGGTTGGTGAACCATTTCTCCTCCGGGATATTCATCCCGATCTCATCGAGTCCTTCCTTCAAAGGCTTGCGGAAGTAATTGGACGAGTAATGCGGCAGAAACCAGTCGATCTGCCCCGGCTTTAGATCCCGCTTTTCCATGATCAGCGGTATTGTGCGCCGGGCCGCGGTCGGGATGATTTCGGCGTTGAGCAGCTTGACATCCTGCTTGACATTGAAGACGCCGTTCCGGATCGCCTCCTCCGGTTCGTATTCACGCCAGCTTTTGAGCGTTCCGTCTTCAAGTTTGTTCGCCCCGCAGAACATGCAGGCTTCCATTTCATGGGCAAACGAGTAGATGTCGATCCAGTCGATCTGGAGGGCAGGCCGGTCGTCCGATCGGTTCTTGCTCAGGAAGGCGGCCCCGGCACCGTCGGAGAGCATCCAGCGTAAGAAGTCCTCTTCGAAGGAAAGTGCCGGGTCGCTGTCGAGAGCGGCGACCTTTTCAGCGCTGATCGCTTTCATCTGGCGCGCCTTCATCGAGATCGAAGCGAGCTCGGAGCCGGTCGCCACCGCATTGCGACTCTGGCCGGTCGCGACATTCATCCAGGCGTATTTCAGAGCGGTTATTCCGGAGAGGCAGACCCCGGAGGTGCTGACTACTTCGAGCGGAGAACCACCGATCTCGCCATGAACCATCGGCGCGTGCCCCGGCATCATCTGGTCCGGCATCGAGGTTCCGCAGCAGAGGCACTCGATCTCCTCGACCGAAAATTCATGATGCGGATTGAGCCGCCGGACCGCCTCGGCCGCCAGCTGGGCATTGCTGTGCGTCGTCTCTCCGGTTTCCGGGTTGATCGCGTAGTAGCGCTTCTTGATGCCGTTATTCCGCAGAATGATCCGGCGGGTCCGAGACGGGAGCTCGTTGACCATCCCGAGCAATTTTTCCATTTGTTCGTTGGAAACCGGGGCGTTCGGCAGGAAATAAGCCAAATCAGTGATGAAAACGGACATGCTCTCTATCAAACCTTTGCTGCTTTATGTCCCTCAACCAGAAGCGCGGCGTAGTGTTGATAAAAGGTCTTTTCATCAAGTCGGGTCGGTAGAACAGCGTTGGTGAGGGTATAGTAGTCAAGATCGTGGATTCTGATCCGGTCCTTCATCTCCTCGTAGAGCCGGGTTCCCGGCAAGGGTGTCAGGACCGTATACATCGGCAGTTCGATTCCGTGTTCCCGAACGAACGAACCGAGCTGATCGAACTGCGCCTCAGTATAGTCGGGCGAGATAATAAAGTCACCAACAATTGTGATGCCGATACGGTGCAGAATTTCGATCGCCTGGCGGTTGATTTGGGCATTGTTCTCCTTGTTCATCGCACCGAGGGCCCGGTCGTCAATCTCCTCGAATCCGATAACGACGGCCCGCAGTCCGATCTGTTTCCAGCGTTCCATCATTTCGGGGTGCCGGACCACCGAGTCGGAACGGACATCGGCCAGAAACTGCTTGCGGATGCCGGCCGCCTCAATGGCATCGGCAAGCGCCAGCGCATGCTTCGGGTTGCCAAAGGTATTGGCATCGACCAGGCGGACTACTGGCGTTTGCAGCATTTCGATGTCCCGGATGACCGTGTCGGTCGCAGCGGTCAGGTAGGTCCCGCCGGTCAAGGACGAGATGCAGCAAAACGAGCAATCGTAGGGGCAGCCGGCTGCCGAGTTGACAAATCCGAGCTCCAGTCCGAGGCTTTCCAGGGTGTACTCCGACCGGTATTTTTCCACCAGATCGTAGCGGGGCGCCATTGTCTCGGCCAGATCTTCGCAGCTGTAGGTACGTGGCCTGTACTGCAGGGCTGTGCCCGGTGTTGCCCGGGCAACACCCGCGATGTCAATGGTGGGATCGTCCTGTTCAAGTGCGTCAACCAGTTCCCGGAAGCTCTGCTTGCCGAGCCCGACGACGATCCAGTCAATCTCTTCGCGGTTGAAAAAATCGGGGTCGGCCGAGGCATGAACGCCGCCAACGACAATGGTAGCCCGGCTCTGCCGCCGTATCGTCTCCGCAATTTTGAGCATCGACTGGGCTTCACAGGTCATACCGGTTACGCCGACCAGGTCGGGGGAAAACTGTTCCAGGGCCGGGGATAGTCCCTCCGGTTCAACTTTTAGATCAAGAATTTCGAGATCATGATCGGGGAGGTTGCCTGCCAGCACTTCGAGGGCGAGCGGTTCACCGCGGAAAATCTGTTTGACCGAGGTGATGCCGTAGTTTTCTTCGGGGATGGATCGGCCGCTGTTCGGCGGGTTTATGAGGAGTATTTTCATGAAAGGGTATGGTTTCCAATAAGCTTGAACGATTCATCAATCCAAGCCTAGACCTTACCTTTTTGTGTGGATTTTGTAAATTTCAAACCGCCTCTGGTCGGCTGCAGGTGTTTAAGGGGAAAGGTCGATCAGCGGCCGAGTCTCCAGAATTCGAAAGACGATAGCGCAGCGCAGCATGCCGGCTGCCATCCGGCCGGCGGTCTGTTCGGTTTCAGCCACTAGGTTCTCGAACAGCTCGCCGTCTTTTTCAAAACGGACCGCTTCGAGGTAAAGCCGGCCACCCTGCCAGTCGAGGAGAGTTTCGCCGGGGGTGTAAAAAAGATAGACGGCCCGTCCGTCAACCTTGAGGTTGTGTAGGGTTCGGCACTCGCCGAGAGCTATCGCGACATGCTGTTCATCAAGTTCTCGGAGTGATCCGAAAACGGCCGCGTTGACAGCTCCCGCCCCATCGGAACTCGACAGGATACCCGCCCCGGAATGTTGCCGGAACGCTCTAATCTGTTTTTCCTGGTCCAATTATTTTTCCTGCAGTTCGCGAGTCTGCTTACTTTGCCTTTTCTTCAACCCATTCCCCCGCCTTTTGCATATCTTTGCCGAGCCCTTCGAATGTTTTACAGGCTGATATTGATAGGATCAGCGCTATTGGAATGAATAGAAATAGAAGTTTATATTTTTGCATCTTTCCTCTCTTAATTATGTTGTTCAATGGCCCGTATTTTACAAAATTAGGGTAGCTTTTGAAAACAATATTATCTTTGGTGCTCATATTGAATGTAAGTGAAGGGGCAATGAAAGAGTATTTTGATGACACGTGTTATGGAATGATGTGTGAAAACTTCATTGTTTTTCTACGGCCCATAAATTTTCCGCGGCACCAATATTGAAGAAAAAGGCTACGGGCTTTCCCGTAGCCTTTTCTTGTATTTCTGGCAAATAACAGTATTTGCCGATCTTCCTTTTTCATTAAATATTTCATATAGTTATCTTTTAGTTGTGGTCTGTGGATGATGTAGTCTTGACGGCAGTTTGGTTGGAAATTTTTGTATTGTCTCTGCTATTGTGAATATCCATTCTGTATCTATTTGAAATATATGTGTATTTAGCAGGTCGCTGGCTAGCTGAAAAGAGAAGGCTGTATTGTTTATTAATTGCGGCAAAGGGGCTTTTTGGTTCTGTGTGTCAGGGGGGGGTGATTCTTTATTTGTTTGTTGGGAATCGCAGCTATTGTTGTTGCCGTGTGGCGGCATAAAATTTGCACATAAACACCCGGTTTAACGTTAATTGTCCGGTATTCGATTGTTGTTTAGATTGACTTTATAAATTGACCCATTTGTTGGGGGAGTGTGTTTAGTGATTTTACGATTCAAGAATTTGTTTTGCCTTGCCCTGGTTGCAGTTGTCTGTGTGGTTTTGCTGGCAACGACTTCAGGCTACGCGGCTGACATGTCAGGTGAGAGTGAGGTCGGTTCGGAGGATGGGGGTGCGGCTCTTTTTTCTGTTCCCCGTGACCAGAGTCTGGCCGGCCTGGCCGGTGTTTCGGAAATTCCTGTCGCCGCCGATGCCGAAGGGCTGTTTGTCGATAATGTTTCGGTTTCGCGTTACCTTGACAGCGAACCGGCCAGTCCTGTCGACGCCGCCGATTTGACCGAGTCAATCAACATTGGTCGGGGCTTTAACCGGGAGAGCCTTGCCGCGGCAGCCCGCACCGAGCAGGCGGCGGCCCAGACCGGTCAGGCGGTTGGCGATCTTCTGCCGTCGGTTTCGGTCAGGGCGAACCGGGGTTACGAGATTTCCGAACCTTCGGTCGTGGTTGACGACGTAACCGGTGAGCTCAAGGATCACAGCCGCCATATCCGGACCGATGTGACCCTGACCGTGTCGCAACCTCTGTTTGATCTGCCGACCTTTCTCGAGTGGCGCCGCCGCAAGCAGAAGGAGAAGGCACGCGGCGAGGGTTATCGGGTCAGTGACGGCGATGCCTACCTCGCCACGGTCAAATCCTATCTCTCCTTGGTGTCGACCCGTCTCCAGTCTGAGCTGATGCGTGATTTCGAGGCGCAACTTGCCGAGTTGTTGAGCTACATTGAAAAGCGGGCCGGTGCCGGGGCCGCGAGTGTGGCCGATATGTCCCGTGTTCGGGCTCGTAGCCAGGAGACAGTATCGACCCGGCTCGAGCAGGAATCGGCCCATCTGGCGGCCGGGACCGAGTTCGTTCGTCTGACCAACCTGGTCCCCCAAAAGCTTCAACTGCCCGCCCTCGAGGATGTCGGCCTTCCCCTTTTGCCGGAAACGTATGAACAGGCGGTCGAAATCGCGATGGAGTCGAACCCGGAGATTACGACACTGATGGCAGAACTGCAGTCGGAAAAGATCAACAAGTGGGCGGCCCGGGGTCGCTTCCTGCCGCAGTTCGACGCCGAGTATACCGATACTTATTCCGAGCGCGCCGGAGGTAGTGACCAGGACCAACGCGATAAGCGGACAATGTTGGTGCTCAACTGGAACCTGTTCCGCGGAGGGAAGGATATCAAGATCGTCAGGGAGCGTGTGGCACGGTACGAGGAGACCCAGTATCGTCTTGATGATCAGCGGCGGCGCGTGGTGCAGGCGCTGGCGTCGAATTATTCGGCGTTGAAGACAACCGGTCAGCGTCTGGAAACCGGGTACCAGGAGCTGGAGTCGATCGCGACCGCGGCCGAGGCGATGTCGAAGCGGATGCTCTCCGGCAACCAATCGCTACTCGACCTTTTGACCGTCTACGACCGTTACTACAAGATCCGGGGCCGCCTGATCGATCTGCACGTGTTCGAGATGAACACGGTCGCACAACTGGTCAGGTTGACCGTCGGTACTCCGTGGCCGGCCGAAAAGCCGGTTTCGGAAGGCGAGAGCAATCAGGGTGAGCAGGTTATGCCGCTGTCGAATGAATGGGATTCGCTTTATGGGGGCTGAGGTCGGGCCTTAACGAATATTGGAATCGATAACGATTCGAGAGATTTTTAACAAAAGGTGAAATGATATGGCAGGCGCTTCTTCTGACAATGATGACGGATCTGAAATTTTTTGGCCCGGTTACGTTGACGCAACGACGAACCTGATTCTGAACCTCCTTTTTCTGCTGACGATCCTGATCGTAGCGGTCTTCATGTTTGCTCTCGAGCTCGGACGGGCGGTCGGTCCACAGGATGCCAACGCTGAGTTCGAGGCACGAGCAGAAATTGAGGCGACCGAAATCGATCCGGCAGCCGAGAACATCGCGCTCAAAAACGAGATCAAGCGCTTGCAGGCGCTGCTGGAAAAAAAGCAGGTCAGCCAGATCAACAAGACCGGTGAAGCGAAAACGGTCAGTGGAACACAGGTTGTCCCCAAGGCGGAGAAGGGCCTGTCTCAGGCGCTCCCCGGTGATTTCGAGTTGCTGGTTCGTTTCAACAAGGATTCGGTCTCGTTCACACCGGAAGAGCGCGAACAGTTACTACAGGATCTGAAGCCGGTTATAGCGGACGATAAGGCGCTGATTTATGTCGGGGTGCCGGCCGGATTTTCCGAGGCGAAGCGGATGGGTTTCTATCGTGCCCTGGCGGTGCGCAACCTGCTGATCCAGATGGGGGTTCCGACCAAGGATATCGATGTCTCTGTCGTTGAGGGAGCGGCCGACGCCGATGCGGCGGTTGTCAAGGTCCGATCACGCTGATGAGTACGGAACAGTCGACAGGAAAAAGCAGCATCAAGGAGAGGGTTGCGGACATGCCTCCGCGTCGTCTCTTTATCCTGCTGTTGCTTATCAGCAGTCTCAGCATACTGTTGTGGGCAGGACTGTCGGAAGTCGATGTTATCGTCCGGGCCGAAGGGCAGATCATCCCGGCCGGGAAATCACAGATCGTTCAGCACCTTGAGGGCGGAATCGTTCAGAATATCCTGGTCGAAGAGGGGCAGCTCGTGTCCGCCGGCCAGCCGTTGATGGAGCTCTCTGATGTCCAGACCCGTTCCAACCTGGAGCAGGAACAATCGAAATTCGACGCCTTGCGCGGTCGGGAAGCGCGCCTGCTGGCCGAACTGCAGGGTGAAAATGAAATCACCTTTCCGGAAGACCTCACGGACCAGAACGTGATCCGGGTTGAGGCGGGAGCCTGGAAGGCGCGGCGGACCCAGTTGGCCGAGGAGGTCCAGGTTCTACAGGCCCAGAGCCAGCAGAAGAAAAACGAACTGGCCGAGATCAAGTCGCGGCAGAAGAACCTGCTCGATGAGCTGGTGCTGGCACAGAAGAAAAACCGGGTAATCGAAGACCTTCGTAAGAACAACGCGGCTTCCGAGCTCGAGGTTCTTGACAGCCAGATGCGGATTCAGCAACTCAAGTCGGAGATCGCCGAGGCGACCAGCCGCGCACCGCGCCTGCAGTCGGCCCTGGAAGAGGCCGAGTCGCGTGAGAAGGAAGCGGTCGCCCGTTTCCGGGCGGAAGCTTCCGCTGCCTTGACCCAGGTACGGGAAGAGTTGGAGAGTATCCGTTACGGTCTCGACAGCAGTGTCGATAGGCTCAAGCGGAATGTTGTGCGCAGCCCGGTGGCGGGCTTGATCAACAAGCTCAACGTGACGACGATCGGCGCGGTCGTGCGGCCGAGCGAGATACTGCTCGAGATTACGCCGAGCGATCAACGCATCGTGATCGAGGCCCGGGCCAATCCGGATGATCGCGCCCACCTGCGGCGCGGCCTGTCGGCCCGGGTCCGGGTTGGCGCTTACGATTATTCGACCTACGGTACTTTTGAGGGAAGAGTAACGGAAGTCAGCGCCGATACCCTGCAGGATGAACGGGGCATTCGTTATTACCGGGTGAATATCGAGGTCGATGTTTCGAACATTACAGATCGTAAGAACCAGCCGGGAGTGCTGATGCCCGGAATGGGAGCGAGCGCCGATGTGACCGTCGGAAAGCGAACCATCCTCTCCTATATTTTGTCGCCCCTGCTGGAGTTCCGGGATGGTGCCTTTCGGGCGAGCTAGCAAGAAGTAAGTAAACTAACAGATCAGTTGTTGATGAACATAAACGATTAGATGACCTAAAGAGGGACGAAAAAGCCATGCTCAAGAATCTTAAGATCTATTATCTGTTCGTATCGCTTCCGTACATCATGCTGATGATCGGGGCGACTATTTTCTGGGGCCCGATTGAAGGGACCCTTGACCGCAACCCCCATCCCCAGATCAACTACACCATCTTCGTTATCATCATCGGTGGCGGGCTAATTGTCCTCCTCAACGCTCGCCGTCTGATGCGTGAAGCGAAGGTTCTGGTTGAGTTTTCCAAAGCGGTGCACGCCAAGACCGATATCGAAAGTCTGAAGGAGTTGGCCAACAGCTACACCTGCGATATCGCCTGCCTGCTGCAGATGATAGCCTCCTCCTCAGATCGCTCTATCTCCCACCAGGAGCAGGCGGCCCTCGAGCATGAAACCGAAAACGTCCACAGTCGCCTCAATCGACGCAATGCTCTGCCGTCGTATCTCACCGGCCTGCTGGTCGGCATGGGCCTGCTCGGTACCTTCATCGGCCTGCTCGCTACCCTGGGCGACATCGGCGCCCTGATCGGTAGCTTCTCAGATCTCGACATGAGCGCGGCCGATCCGATCGTGGTCTTCAGTAACATGATCGAGAAGATGAAGGCGCCGATGGCGTCGATGGCAATCGCCTTCTCGGCGTCGATGTTCGGTCTGCTCGGGTCGATTATCCTCGGCCTGATGATGGTCGGGATCAAGCGTTTCCAGGGCGATATCTTCTCCGTGCTCAGTTCCGAAGTGGCACGCCACATCGAGGTTGCCCTGTCATTCGAGAGCATCTCTTTCCGTGGCGAGGGCGATGCCGTCGGTTGTTACGAACAGGGGTCTGAGCTGACCTCCAAGGTGCTGCTGAGGATCGAGGAGCGCCTTACCGAGGCGGCCCGCATCCGGCAGCGTGCCCTCTCTACCGAGATCGATGATTTCAAGAAGCAGCGCTCCGATATGCTCACCGCCCTGAAAGAACAAACCGATGCAAACAATGCATTCCGTGGTGAAATGCAGCAGTTGGTGACACAACTCGGCAACGTGTTTAAGGTCATGGAAAAGGGTTCGGGCGAACTGACCTCGCAGCTTTCCGAGCTGACCGTGCAGATGGCCGGCAACGCCAAGGAGTCACACAAGCTGCTCGCCACCCAGGCCGAAGAACAGAAGAAACTGCGCGACACCATCGATTCGTACAACATCGAAGAGCGGCTCGCCGAATCGGCCCGCAGTCAGCAGCGGATGCTCACCTCGATGCTGGAAGACTTCGAAAACCAACGAAATGAGATGCTTAGCGCCCTTAACGACCAGACCGAGACCGGCAACAACCTGCACAACCAGTTGCAGCAGGTCGGCGGTCAGCTCGGTGAGCTTTCCGAACTGCTGGCGAAGGGGAACAGCGAAGTTTCGTCCCAGCTTTCCGAGTTAACCGTGCAGATGGCGACCGACGCCAAGCAGGCGCAGTCTCTAATCAGCACTGCCAGCGGCAACGTCCGCGGCGAACTGCAGCAGCTCGGCACGAAGTTTGCTGAAAATATCACTACCCTCACCACGACCGTGGAGAAGGGAGATGGTGAAATCTGTGACCAGGTTGCCGAACTGGCAAAGGATTCGGCGGAAACGTCCCGTCAGGCCCAGGTCCAGCAGGCCGATTTCATGGGGCGGCTGGTCGAGCAGATTGAAAAAGGCGACGGTGAACTCGCAAGTCGGATTGCCGGTCTGCAGAAGGATGTCACTGACGAATCGAACCAGTCGGGGACACAGCGTGCCGAGATGCTGAAGAACCTCGCCGAGCAGGTCGAGGCGAACAGCAAGGCGCGCGCCGAACTGCAGAAAATAAGCGTTCAGCTCGGAACCATCGCCGGTCTCATCGAAAAAGGGAATGGCACTCTGGTTAGCAAGGTTTCCGAGCTGGCGGCTAGTATGAGCGAAGAAAATCAGGAATAGCAGTAGCTTCCCGCCATAACGACGGGTCAAGAAGGATCGGTGTTTTTTCCAACGCCGCTCGGTTGAAGATGGTTTGTGTTTTCGTCTTCTAGCGAGGGCAGAGGGAAGCAAAAGCGGAGGTTGATATGGCTGACAAGACCGAAATTACCAAAAACGGGCCCGAGCAGGGGCAACAGGTTGAGCGTGCAATA
>PKTZ01000109.1 GCA_002868925.1 Desulfuromonas sp.
TAAAATGCGAGTGTTACAGTCACACCACCGGTCGACTCGCCATCATCACCGATCGCCAGTTCTGCTTCATCACTGATCGCATCAGAATAGATGCCATATGCGTCGACACTGATCTGGTCGGTTACGGCATAGCTCAAACCGGCGTTCAGTTCATAATTGTGAAATTCGCTGTATACGCCGACAAAGGGGCTCTCATCATTGTAAGAAACCAGGGCGCCGAGCGAAAGACCGAGTTTTTCCATCAGTTCAATATCATGACCGAAGGACAACGTATAGAACAGACCGTCAAGATCAGCATCGTTTGCTGCATCCCAATCATAATAAATGGTCAGTGCAGGGGCTGAGATCACATCGGCAGCCACACCGAGATAAAGTTCATGGGTATTCCCCGGAACGTTAAAGTTATAGTAGATGTCGCCGACGCTCACCGAAAGAATTTCTGCAACATCAAAAGTGTAATCGAGTACGACATCAGTTTCGGTAATTTCATCATTACCAGCACCTGAGAGCTGAGTATTGGTCCAGTAGCTGAACGTAAACCCTTTTGCGCTAAGATCTGTACCCATCTGCAGAACAGGCTGGGAAGCACTCAGATTGAAACCGCGCCACATGTACTTGTCGGCAACACCGGCGTAAGCATCACCTTCAACTTCGATTGCTGCGAATGCGGGGGTGGCAAGCATTGCCAGGCCGACCAGGGCCAGAACTAACTTATTCATCGTTGTTTCTCCTTAGAATAATGGAATTGAATAAATCCGGCGGGGCCACCCGGCCCCGCCGGTGTACAGGGTGATTTTATCTATCAGCTCTGGCTAACCGGTTTAGTCGATGCTGCCATTGAAGCTGCAGCAGCAGCCTTAGCACCGACACCGGTCCCACCAATATGGATTGACTGGAAGTCAGGATAAGCTTCCATCCCGATCTCGCTCATGTCACATCCGATCATCTCTTCTTCTTCACTGACCCGGATGCCAACGGTGTACTTCAGTACCAGCCAGGCGATCGAGGTGGTTACTACAACGAAGACGCCGGTTGCCACGACACCGATCAACTGAACCTTGAAGCTGGCACCGCTATCGGTGATCGGAACTGCCATGGTTCCCCAGATACCGCAGACGAGATGGACCGACAGGGCACCGACAACATCATCGATCTTAAGCTTGTCGAAGAACGGAACAGCCAGGACAACCAGAACACCGCCGACGGCACCGATCAGGGCAGCAGCACCGAGGGACGGGGTCGCCGGACCGGCCGTGATCGAAACCAGACCAGCCAGGGCGCCGTTGAGGCCCATGGTGACGTCAACCTTCTTGTAGAGAACCTGAACCATGATCATGGCAGCGATCATACCGCCGCAGGCAGCCATGTTGGTGTTGACCATAACGTTCGACATTTCGATAGCCGAAGCGGCATCGCCCAGAGCGAGAACCGAACCGCCATTAAATCCGTACCAACCCATCCAAAGGATGAAGGTACCGAGGGTTGCCAGCGGAATATTGGAACCCGGCATCGGGTTGACGCGACCGTCTTTACCGTACTTGCCTTTACGGGAGCCGAGGATAATGGCACCGGTCAGAGCAGCCCAGCCACCGACCGAGTGAACGATCGTCGAACCGGCGTAGTCAGAAAAACCCATTTCAGAGAGCCATCCGCCACCCCATCCCCAGGAACCCTGGATCGGGTAGATAAATCCACACAAGACAACGCAAAATGCGAGAAACGACCAGAGTTTGATCCGTTCGGCAACACAACCGGAAACAACGGAACATGCGGCGCCGCAGAAGACCATCTGGAAGAACCAGTCGGAAGCTGCAGAGTAACCACCGGAATAGTCACCGGCGAGGGCGGCGGCGTCGTCAGCGGCCCAGAGCCCGAAACCACCCATGTAGCCGCCGTCAACCCCGGCGTACATCAGGTTGTAACCGACAACGTAGAAGAGGATGCCGGCGATACCGAAGAGCGAGATGTTCTTCAGGCAGATCGTGGCGACGTTCTTGGAGCGAACCAGGCCCGACTCGAGCATGCCGAAGCCGGCGGCCATCCACATAACCAGGATGCCCATAATCAGGAATGAGAAGGTGTTCAGTACGTAGGAAAGTTCCGATACCGGAGCGTCTTCAGCCAGTGCAAGGGCCGGGACGACCAGCAGTCCACAAGTAATCAGTGCGATAAGCTTTTTCATTTGTTCAATCCTCCCTATTTTTGGATAGGTTTTGTTTACAGTGAATCAGGGCCTTCTTCGCCGGTACGGATACGAACCGCTTTCTCGGCGTCGAGGACGAAGATCTTGCCGTCACCGATCTTGCCGGTGCAGGCTTCCTTTTGAACCAGGGCGACAACCTCTGCCACCTGGTCGGCCGGGACAACCAGTTCGATTTTCACCTTCGGGATGAAATCGATCTGGTACTCAGCCCCACGGTAGAGTTCGGTATGACCCTTCTGACGTCCGAAACCCCGGACCTCACTAACGGTCATACCGGCAACGCCAAGATCAGATAATGCGGTTTTGACGTCATCGAGCTTGAATGGCTTGATAATACATTCGACTTTCTTCATAACTTTCTCCTTTCCGAGTAAAAAAATAAAAAGGCGCCCAACCCCCTTGATGGGGGCTGGGCGCCATTGCCCTTAATCGACTGCGGTAACGTCTTTGTTCCCGAACTGTCGTTATGTGTTGAATCACTTGCTGGTCGGCGTCATCGCCTGAACAACAATCGCGATTCAATTAAGCATATGCTGTGCCAACTTTGTAAACATCAGGATTTTCGACTATTTCAAAAACGCATTCCAATTTTCTGCCTAAAAAAGATACAGGTTAAAAAAAGGACTGCTCAACTCGAGGGCAGCTGCTTAACCGGTAGTTTCAACCGAAATGTCGCTCCCGGTTCGAAATTATCATCGAGTTCGATGCTGCCGCAATGCTCTTCCAGGATGTTGCGGCAGATATAAAGGCCGAGCCCGGTGCCGACTCCTTCCTTCTTGGTCGAATAGAACGGCTCGAAAATCGAGTCCCGGATCTCTTCGGGCACACCTTCACCCTCATCGGCTATGATAATCTCGACCTGCTCTTCGTCCGGCATCCGGGTCTGAACGCGAACAGAACCTCCAGCCGGCATGGCGTGGACCGCGTTGAGCAAGAGGTTGATCAAAACCTGTTTCAACTTGTTCGGATCGGCCTTAACCGGGTTCAACTCTGCAAGGTCGAGGTCGAACTGGATCGAATTCTTCTCCAGTTCATATTTAATCAGCTTCAACACATCGTTGATGACCTTGTTGAGATCTACCTTCTGCCAGCGGGTCCCCTTACCCCGCGAGAAAGAGAGTAGTCCGCCGGTCAGAGTTTTCATCCGCTCCGCCTCGGTACCGACCCGCTCCAGCATCTCCTGCATGAAGGAATCGACGTCCTCGCGCAACATCAACTCCGTGGCATAGATAATGACACCGAGCGGATTATTGATCTCGTGCGCCAGCGCGGCCGAGAGACGGCCGACCTCGGCCAGCTTTTCACTGTGAATGGTCTGATCGAGCAGGTTCTTGAACTCGGTAATATCCTCGACGATAACAACAACACCGCTGACGTCGTCACCATCCTTGAGCGGCGCCAGTCGCCTCTTCTGGAAACGGAGCTCCCCTTTCAGGGTCCGTTGTACCAGTTCAAGCTTCTCCGACTTGCCACTTTCAAGGACATTGAGCAAACGGGGGAGCACACCTTCGGCATCGAGCGCCGGGAATAATTCGGGAAGATTACTGCCGATCGCCTCCTGTTGCGTGATCCCGCTCATCTCGCTCATCCGTCGATTCCAGGAGGTAATCTTCAAATCGGTATCGATCGCATAAATACCGAGGTCGGTACTTTCGAGAATCCGGTAATTGAGCTGGTGCAGTTCACGGTTCTCTTCGGAAACATCCTTCAGACTCCGGTACAAACGAGCGTTATCGATAGCTATCGCCGCCTGTCCGGCCAGAGTCATCAACGGCTCGATATCGTTTTTATCGAACGCACCGGGCTGGGTACTCTCAACATTGATGACACCGATCACCTTGTTGCGGGCAACCAAGGGAACAGCCAGTTCGCAACGGGCCCCCATGATCCCCGGGACATAATCGGCTTCCTTCTCGATATCATCGACCAGAACCGGGGCACCACGCAGCGCAGCACGCCCCATAACCCCCTGTCCCAGTGTTATCTCCTGGCTGACCGCCTCATCGTCATATCCGTAGGAAGCAACCGCTTCGAGCACGCCGCGATTCATATCGACCAGCCGGATCAGTGCATTGTCGAAATGAAAAACCTTCTGCGACGCAGTGAGGACACGATCGAGCAGGAGATCGAGATCAAGGGTCGAGGCCAGGTCCTGGCCGATCGATAACAACGCCTCGCAGAATTCTTCCCGGCCCTTTTTGGGCATATTTTTCACAATCTCAGCAGCTGACATTCCCTATTGCCCTTTTTTTGATCAAATTCGTTAATCGTGCTGGCAAAAAAATCTTCACAACTGCGAGTAATAATTGACAAACAAACACTTAATAAACCCCGGTACCACAACTTAAGCTATTGAAAATAAATAGATTTCAAAAGGACGAATGTTCCACACTCAATAACTACCCTCCCCGAAAAGACCACCGTCCACTTAGACTATGTTTTCAATAGTGCATTAAAGGTGCCGAGTCGTTATGCACAATTAATTTCCTTGTCAGGGTCGGTCTATTTTCCTATACTGACACAAAGTCAGAGTTGCTCTCTGCCCTGTCCGTGAGGTTGCAACGCCCACGCGGAATAGTTTCAAATCGGGACGACTTCAGGAGCGTGGTGAGCAGGCCCGCCGGGCAGTGGGAAGCCTGAAGCGCTTACAAGTTGACCCACCTTATTGGCCGTCGACGTGAGGCCACGGACCCACGGCAGGATGGAGAGCTCGATAGCAAGGCGCCGGTTCGGTCGGCGCCTTGATGTTTTTTAGCGGCCATATAAATTCACTTACCCGCAAGATATATTATGACCTCTTCAGATATCCATCGCGTTCAGATTGACGATAAAGAAATCCTGTTGGTCGGAACCGCCCATGTTTCGCAGGAATCGATCGACACCGTCCGCCAGGTGATCATCGACGAAGCGCCCGACACCGTCTGCGTTGAACTTGACAGCCAGCGCCTGCAGGCGCTTCAGGACAAGAATCACTGGGAGTCGCTCAACATCTTCCAGGTCGTCCGCAAAGGTCAAGCCGCCTTCCTGCTCGCCAATCTTGCCCTTGCCTCCTTTCAGAAGCGGATGGGTCTGCAGACCGGGGTCCGGCCCGGGGCCGAACTGGCCGCCGCGGTCGAGTGCGCCAAAGAGCATGAAGCACAGGTCGAGCTGGTCGACCGCAACATCCGGACCACCCTGTTACGGGCCTGGCGTAAGACCGGTTTCTGGAAAAAGATGCATCTTCTGGCCGTACTGTTTGCCAGTATGTTCGAATCACATAAGGTCGATGAAGAGGAGTTGGCCCGGCTGCGCGAAACCGACACCCTGTCGGCGATGCTGGAGGAGATGGGAGAGATGCTCCCCTCGGTCAAGACGATCCTGGTCGATGAGCGCGACACCTACATGTCCCACTTTATCGGCAAGGCCGATGGTAAAAAGATCGTCGCCATCGTCGGTGCTGCTCACCTGCCGGGCATTCTAAAGAAATTAAAAAATGAGAGCTCCGCCGATGAGATCGCCGAGATCTCGACGATTCCGGAGAAACCGTTCATCTCGAAAATCATCCCGTGGCTGATCCCGGGAGTCGTAGTCGCCCTGTTTATCGCCGGCTTCTTCCTCGGTGACCGGGACCGCTTTACCGAAGCGGCGATCGCCTGGATCCTGGCCAACGGCATCCTCTCGGCGATCGGGACCATTCTCGCCCTCGGCCACCCGCTCACCGTCGTGACCGCCTTTATCGCCGCCCCGATCACCTCGCTCAACCCGACCATCGGTGCCGGCATGGTCACCGCCCTGGTTCAGGCTTTCATTGCGGCTCCGACCGTCGGTGATCTGGAGAAGGTCGGAGATGATCTGGCAATCGTTAGCGGATGGTGGAAGAACCGGACGACCCGGGTTTTATTGGTATTCTTCTTCTCTTCGATCGGGTCGGCGATTGGGACCTTCGTTGCGTTTGGTTGGTTGAAGGATATTCTTTAGATTTCCGTTTGCATTGTTGTAGCTTTCCTACTTATTAAATCAATTTACAATCAAAACCGTCGGGTCCCGGCCCGACAACCGGCGTCATTTTCTTTGTCAGCGTGACAAAGAAAACGAAACAAAAGAAAGAACGCGCCTGGCGGCGGGCACTGCATTCGCGGTCGCTGCTGCCGCTTTTCACAGTAGCTGCCAGTCTCGATAGGTTTCGTCGCTGTGGCTCTCAAGCCAGTGGCGAGCTGCTATAATCAACAACGCCGATGCTTCCGGCGATGGTGTTTTGCTTTTCCCTAATAGCTCTTAAGGTGCAAGCGTGTCAGCCTTCCTCCTCAAATGTAGGCTGATCTCGAAAACTACGAAGACGGGCTGTGATCGCCTCGAGGCGATCTCCAAACGACTGTCGTTCAAAAGTGGACAACCTGACCGCACAGAAAAGCCCCCCGCAGGGGAGCCGCTTCTTTGGTTCGTTTCGCTTCGGGGACACTTCCCGAAGTTCAGGGAAGTGTCCCCATTCGACAACCCGGAGTGTGGGGCCGGGTCCCCACGACTTTATCTTTCCACAATCAAAAAAAGAACCAACTCTTGCCGCCCCTGAAAATTTCTGCAATAGTAATAGACAGTTAACAACACCTTTCTCCAATCACAACGGAACGAAGCCCCGAAATGAACGAAGTTCAATGGCAATGGCGCATGATGCGCTGGAAACGCAACTGGCAGTCTTTCTGGCGCGGCAACCCGATCGAAGGGTTCTCCTTCACCCGGGGCCTGATTATCGTCAATATCGTACTTTTCGTTGCCATGGTCCTGCAGGGGGTACTGGCCGGTTACGGTATGTCGGTGCTGCTTTCCCCCGATCCCTACCTGCTGCTGCATGTAGGTGCCCAGTACTGGCCGCTGGTGATCTCTGAAAACGAGTGGTGGCGCTGCATCACCTACGCCTACACCCACGGCGGAGCGATCCATCTCGCTTTCAACATGGTCGTTCTCTACCAGATCGGGCCACTGATCGAAAATGAGATCGGCCCTGCCCGTTTCTTTGTCCTCTACACCCTAGCGGCACTGGTCGCCACGACCGCCGGATATTTCTGGCACCCGCTCGCCCCGGTCGTCGGAGCTTCCGGTTCCCTGTTCGGCCTGATCGGGTTCGCCATCGCCTACTATCACCGGGTCGGTCCAGCCGCCCATGAACTGCGCAACCTGATGTTCCGCTGGGCGATCATCGCCCTGCTGTTCGGCCTGATGGTCGGCGCCGACAACGCGGCCCATCTCGGCGGACTCAGCTGTGGGGTCGTTGTCGGCTGGTTCCTTCCACTCGGCGTCCGTGGCCGACAAAAATTGGTTCCGCTGTTCAACCTTCTGGCCGGCCTGACGCTAGCCGCCACCGTAATCAGCATCCTGATCCTGATCGTCAGCTGGTTCCTCGCGGTACGGGGGCTATAAGATGGCGAAAGAGAAGATACCGGTCACACCGGCAATCCGCATACTACGCCAGCACAAGATCGAATTCGGACCACACCTCTACAATTATGAAGAGAAGGGAGGGACGGCAGTCTCTGCCCGTGAACTCGGCATCGAGGAACATATTGTCATCAAGACTTTGGTCATGGAAGATGAGAACAAGTCGCCCCTGATCATCCTGATGCACGGCGACTGCGAGGTTTCGACCAAGAACCTAGCCCGCGCCATCGGCTGCAAACAGGTCCAGCCCTGCGACCCGAAAACGGCACAGAAGCAGACCGGGTACCAGGTCGGCGGCACCTCCCCGTTCGGCACCCGCAACAAACTTCCGATCTGCGCCGAAGCAAGTATATTCGATCTCGAGCGGGTCTACATCAACGGTGGTCGACGCGGCCTGCTGGTCGATATCGTTCCGGCCGACCTTGAAAAAATATTGCCAGTACAACGCGTCAACGCAGCGATCAACCGCCAATAATCCTTACCCGGAGGAGAGCAGCGATGGACAAAGCCGTTTTGCAACAAGCAGCCGATAAAATCCGCACGGCGCGGGCTTTGGTTATTACCAGCGGCGCCGGCATGGGGGTCGATTCCGGCCTTCCCGATTTCCGCGGCGACCAGGGTTTCTGGAATGCCTACCCGATGTACGAGCGGCTCGGCATCAACTTCATCGGCGCCGCCAACCCGGTCCACTTCAACAACGACCCGGAATTCGGCTGGGGATTCTACGGACACCGTACCAATCTCTATCGCGAGACTGACCCGCACGACGGGTTCTACATGCTGCAGGACTGGGCAGCCGACTACGATCTCGACAGCTTCGTTGTTACCTCCAACGTCGACGGACAGTTCCAAAAGGCCGGATTCTACGAGGACCAGATCCTCGAGGTGCACGGCTCGATCCACCACCTGCAATGCCTCTCCCCCTGCCACAACGACATCTGGAACAACAACGAAACCATCCCGATCGATTTCGAAACCATGCGCGCCGAGCACATCCCGCTCTGTCCGCGCTGTCACGGCACCGCCCGTCCCAACATCCTGATGTTCGGCGACTTCTCCTGGCTATCAAACCGTACCCACAACCAGGAGATGCGCTTCGACCTCTTTATCGATCAGCACCGCAACTCTCCCCTGGTCGTAATCGAGATGGGAGCCGGAACCGCCATCCCGACCATCCGCCACATCAGTGAACAGATCGGCAGCCTGCCGGAGGCCACGGTCATCCGGATAAACCCGCGCGAGGCGCACATCCGGGGCGGACATATTTCACTTTCCTGCGGAGCGCTCGAGGGGCTGCAGGCCATTGCCGACAACTTCTAAATGGTCGACAGAAGCAAACCTTTACAAGGTACGGTCAACGAAGGTAATATTTAGCGTCAACTAACCAGGAACCGAAACTTCGCGACAATAAATTATGGCGTACGCAGTAATGAAAAAATATGGCTGCTCCCTCTTCAGCGGCGGTTTCGAATGGAACGGGAAGATCCTCAAGCCATACGGCAAGTCGAACAACGATGGTTGGGAATTCAACGGTTCCTATCTCAAACCGTACGGCCAGTCGGTCAGCAAAGGGTTTGAATGGAATGGTAAGGTACTCAAACCGCACGGCCGCTCGACCTTCTCCGGCTACGACTGCTCCGGGTCGGTGATCAAACCTTACGGCAAAGCCAATGAAAAAGGTTGGGAAGTCAGGAACAACCGTTGCCAACCCTTCGGCAAATCGATCAACGAAGGCTGGGAACTGCAGGGGGAAATGCCGTTACCGCTGATCGCCCTGATCGTCTTCGACCTCGCCTGAATCGCCTGATCAAATGGATGCAACAAAAAAAAGCCTCCCGTTTCCGGGAGGCTTTTTAAGTATCGTGAATTTTTTTGATCATGTCATTTTTTAGAAATTTGCGTCCCATCATGGCAACCGGTACAGTCCGTCGGTCCATTTTTCGCCTCATGGCAGGTCTGACAGTAATTATGTGCATATGATTGACTGATTTTACCGCCATAGGTTTCCAAAGCAGCGTGACAATGAGAACACTCTTCCACCCTTCTCGTTGCATGAGCCTGGTGATTAAAAACCACCGGTCCGTAAGACGTTGGATACTTTTTCGTAAACGCGAAGCCGGTATCTGCTGCATAGACAAGAGTGCTGGAGAAAACCAATCCTATCATCGACAAAGTCATCACAATTTTTTGCATCGTTTTTCCGTTCATTATTTCGTCAAATATTCTATCCAACCGTGCTTACTGAAATATCGTTCAGGGCAACTGCTTGTAGACAAAAGAGACGGGCCGACCGGTCGGCATAATGTCGGGCGCCGAAAACTTCCCGGACTCCACCCTTTGCGAATAAACTTCACATAACGACTTCGAATGCCCGTTGCAGTACATACTGAAAATTGCCTTCCAGATATTGCTCTGCCTTTCCCCGAACTTTTTATAAAACTCACAATCCTCCAAAAACTCACAAACCTGCTTCTTTTTAACCATTTTTACGGCTCCCCGATTACCTGGCTGCGACCTGAGATTAGATGTCATAACAATTAAATTGATCAATTGATGTATACGTATTTCACACAACAGGGATCGATTCTCCAGTGAATTCCCGTCAACAAACAGACAACCTTATGTGAACTATCGCTTAACCTTCTGGAATGACTGAAAAATACAAAAGGGCCCTGCATATTCAATGCAGGGCCCTGTAAAAAGAAATGGCACGCCGCGGAGGATTCGAACCCCCGACACCCGGTTCCGAAGACCGATGCTCTATCCAGCTGAGCTAGCGGCGCAATCTAAATGATGACCAGCTCCTCGTCAGCGAAGGTGATGTGTTTCAGACCGTCGGCACTAACCCAGAAGGTATTCTCGATACCGACCGCACCGACGCCCGGATACACGACCTTCGGTTCGAAGGCGAAGACCATGTTCTCTTTAAGCTCGTAGTCGTGGAAACCGCGTGCGATGAAGGGGTACTCGTCGAGTTCGACCCCGACGCCGTGACCGATGAAGGAGACCTGCCCCCCTTTCGCGCCCATGAAGTGATCGGCGTACCCCATCTCATCAGCCATTTCGATACAGGAATCGTACACCGCTCCCCAGCTGGCACCCGGCACGGCGATCTTCTTGGCGTGCTCCTGGATCGCCTTCATATCCTCGTACGCCTTGACCAGCTCATCCGACAACCCACCGATACAGAACATCCGGGTCTGGTCGACGATGTAACCGTCGAAGACGCCACCGAAGTCGATGGTGATCGGTTCGTTCGCCTTGATCGACTTGTAGCTCGCACCCTGCGGAAATGAGGGGTTGAGACCCATCCCGCCGAGCGGGGTATCGGAATAGGTCGGCACTGCGCTGTCGGGGCCGGAGAAGATGTGGGCGTAGAACAGCTCGTTGTTGAAACCGCGCATCCGGATCAATCCCTGGTGGCCGGCCTTGCGCGCTTCCAATTCGAGTTCGGCCGCGAGGTCGAGATCGGTCATCCCTTCGCGAATGACCTCCTTCGCCTTTTTATGGACGCGACCGACGATCAGCGCCGCATCCTTGAGGATGCCGAGCTCGTATTCCGACTTGACCGCGCGCACGGTCCGGATCAGGTGTGAAGCGTCTATGACCTGACAATCACCGAGCACTTTGCTGAAGCGGTTGAAGACCGTTACCGGCAGTACGTCGAGTTCCATTCCGGCAACCGACGGCATGCTGTGACCGTGCTCGTCCAGGATACCCGGGATATCCTTGGGGCTGCGGAATGGTACCACCTCTTTGAGTCCACACTCCATCCGGGCACGTCCGTGGTCACGCCGCACCATGTAGATCGCTTCTCCTTCGACCGGGATGAAAAGCATCCCCTGTTGAATCGAGCCGGTGAAATAAAACAGGTCGGCATTCTGGGTAATCAGAACGGCATCGAGTTTATTCTCCTTCATCTCCAATTGCAGGCGATGAATACGATCGTACAATTCGGTTGCAGGCGTTATTCTCATGAGGTGGCTCCCGTCATCTACCAGATGGGTTGAAATGTCACTAAAGTCTCATAACGTATTGTTTAATTTAGGTTATTCTTGATAGCACATAGGCTGTTCAATAGCAAATATTTTCAGGAAAGAGCTATCGAAAAGTGTATACAGTATTCATTTTGACCTTCACTTTGCGCTGCCGAAATATGAGCCCGAAAGTCATGCTTTTTTTTTAGGCAAGACGTAAAAATACCACTGAACTTCAGGGTCGCTTGTCAATTCTGTGAAGTTTTCCACACCCCTTTACACAATTTTTGTGGAAACAATTATCCAATTTTAGGCAACCATTATTCACTGCTGAGACGACAGGACACATCAGGATGCGATCGGAGCAAACCCGATGCTGAAATCATCAAAACGACTACAATGTCTATGAACCAGTAAATGGTATTTTGTCACGAATGGCACGAGTTTAAGCCCTTTTGCCGTTGATGCGGAGTTCATCCGGGGCTGTCCTCTCGCTTTTCCGGGGACTGTCCCGGATGGTTCCGGGCCAGGAAACCGTGCCGCTTCGCGCCGCAAAAGTCCGGGACAGTCCCCGTGCGGGGACAGCCCCTTATATTTTGTCACAAAAAAGCCGGGCGGAAATTCCGCCCGGCTTTTATCGTTCACGACCGCAGAGTATTACTTGACATCCTGCTGGTAGCGATCCTTGTAGTACTTTTTCATTTCTTCGACCCGCTTCGGATCGAAGCCCTTAACGAACCACTCGTGTTCCTTGCGACCTTCGATGTAGGTCTTCATGATCTCTTCACAAACTTCCTTCTTCCCGGCCTTCTCGCACGCTTCATCCGCAGCCGGCAGGAACTCGGTGTAGAAGTGCTTGGCGACATCATAGATACCGTGCCACCAGGCGTAGTCCGGACCGCTCATCGCTGCACCGTGGCGGGCGCGGCGACCTTCATGATGCCAGAGCTCCCAGTAAATCCAGTCGATTTCGTCGTTGAAATTACCGGCCGGGATGACCTCTTCCTTCAGAAGGATGTCGCGAATTTCCTTGGCCGGAACCGCGAACTTGTCGTTGTAGAGGCCAACGAAACTATCGAGTTGCTTGTAGAAGCCCTCGACAAACGGAGCACCGTGACAGGCCGAGCAGACATCCTGCATATCTCCCAGTTTCTTCTCCCAGTTCTCGGTCCGCTTGGAGACCGGCGCACGCAGGTTCCAGGAAACTCGGGTCCCGACGTCGTGGGTGGTCGGCTGGTTCGAGGTAGCACTCATATGGCAGGTGGCGCAGGTCGGTGCGTCGAAGTAATCCTCACCCGGAACCCACTTCGGGTGATCCATATTGAGCTCATCCTTGAATGCTTGATAGAGAATTCCGTGCTTCGACTCTTCGTAAACCTCTTTTTGCGGATGATCGGGGCCGAGGTGACACTTGCCGCAGGTTTCAGGGCGCCTAGCCTGTTCCTTACTGAAACGGTGCCGGGTATGACAAGCCGAACAGGTCCCCTTGGAACCGTCCGGATTGACCCGACCGATGCCGGTGTTTGGCCAGGTGTTGGTATCGAGGCTGCCGTCTTTGTTAACCTTGACGATCGAGCCGTGACACTGGCGACAACCGACCGCAACCGCCGGCTCACCGCCGATAGTCTGACCGAGGATACCATCGGCCGTATTCAGAATATCACCCGCCTTGGCGTGATGGCTTGCTTCCTGTTCAGCAGACTCACGCGGGTGGCAGGTCGCGCAGTCTTTCGGGGAGACGATGATGGCGATGGTGTAACCGTTGTGCTTCATCGCATCGGCGTCCTTCTTGTTCGCCTTGTGGCATTCGTAGCAGCCGACACCGGCGTTCCAGTGGGCACTATCCTCCCACTGACTGACCAATCCCTTCATCTCGATGTGGCACTCGAGACACTCGGTGGTCTCTTTCGACAAACGCGGATCAGCCGACATGGCGCTGACCGGCAGGATCAGGAAACCGATCACTATTGCCGCCAGAACAAACAAACTTTTCCTCATACCTTCCTCCTCATACGGTTATGACCAAACTGGCCGTTTATTCCTCCGTCTTCCGAGACGGGTTCGAATGAATATTCAATTTTTCGAATAAAGAATAAAATTATTAAATGAAGATATTTTCAGATTTAAACAGAGATTCGGTGAGATTCAATTGACGTAAGTCAATTTTGTCATTTCAGAAAAAAAGAAAAAAACTAAAGAGGAGACTTGATTGAGTTACACATTGGAGAGAATCAGGTAAAACGGACCTTCTGCACACCTTCCATTGCCATAAAATCCTTGATCATCTCGTTGCGATGAACGTCACTACTCTGGGAGACGACGAAGGTAAAAGCGATCTCGCCGGCAGTCTTGTCCTTTTCGAAACCGAAATTGACCACCCGCAGCTTGCGCTCGGCGAGGAAGGACTCGAGCTTCGGCAGGACATCGTCATCATAAAGACAATGGATGCGCAGGGTCCGGTAACGCTCTTTCTTGAACAGTCGCTCGGTCCGCTTGAGGATGAGCAGGCTGAACAGCGCGATCGCCGTAACCAGCACCGCAGGGAAATAGAGCCCGGCGCCGATCGCCATACCGATGCCGGCCGACACCCAGAGGCAGGCGGCGGTGGTCAGGCCGCGTACGGCGAACCCTTCCTTGATGATCGCCCCGGCCCCGAGGAAACCGATGCCGGTAATGATCTGGGCGGCAACCCGCCCCGGATCGAGTCGGACCACCGAGTTATCGTCAAGGATTCCGTATTTGACGTAGAAGATCTCGGAGATGAGCATCATCAGGCAGGCGCCGGTGGTGACCAGCAGGTGGGTCCTGAATCCGGCAGGGCGGCCGTGCGTTTCGCGTTCGAAACCGATCAGACCGCCGAGGATCGCGGCCAGTACCAGACGGCAAGCGACGGTCAGGGCATCATAGTTGATATTGAACGAATCGAACCATTCCATGCTAGCCCCCGCAGTCGTGCGTATCCCCCCGGAGTGTCTTCAGCGCATGCGGCAGTGCCGGCAGGATCGCCTCGAGGCTCTCCCGGGCCGCCCGTTCGCTGCCGGGGAGGTTGACGATCAGGGTCTGGCCGCGGATGCCGGAGATGCCGCGTGACAGCATGGCGTGCGGAGTTTTCTCCATACCGGCGGCGCGCATCGCCTCGCTCAGACCGGGCGCCTGGCGTTCGATCACGATGCGGGTCGCTTCGGGGGTAACGTCGCGCGGCGCGAAGCCGGTGCCGCCGGTGGTCAGGATCAGGTCAAGCTGCAGGTCGCTCCACTGGCACAGAAACTCGCTGATCTGCGCCTGCTCGTCCGGAAGCACCTGGTACTCGATGACGTCGCCGATCGGTTCGACCAGTTCGCGAATCGCCGCGCCGCTGGTGTCGACCCGCTCTCCAATCGACCCTTTGTCGGAGAGGGTCAGGATACCGATACGAAAATGATTCATACTTATAGTCTACCCTGTAGTCGCTTCCTGTGCCATCAGCTCCACCCGGTCACCGGCGCTAACCTCTCCTTCGGCCAGAACGATGGCAAAGATCCCCTCGCGCGGCATAACGCAATCGCCGGCCTGATAATAGATGGCACAGCGCTCGTGACAGACTTTGCCGATGCGGGTGATTTCGAGCTGAACCGCGTCGCCGACCTTCAGTTTCGTCCCGATCGGCAGCCCGCAGAGATCAAGCCCGTCGACCACAATGTTTTCGCCGAAGTCACCGGCACCGACGTCGAGACCGGCCGCCCGCATCTTGTCGATACTTGCCACCGATAGCAGCGAGATCTGGCGATCGCCCGGTCCGGCGTGGGCATCTCCGGCGATGCCGTGATTGAGCAGCAAACGGACCCGCTCGACCGGTTTCTTCTGCGTCCCCTTGCTCGCGCTGACACAAACGGCCGTAACAGTTCCCGTCGATGAAATCATTTCGTTAACCGCCCTTCTTTTCCTTCATCATGATCATGCGCTTGGCATTGTTGACGATCGCCGCCGGCAACTCCTTGCTCTTGGCGATCGACTTGATGTCTTTTTCGTTGAAGACGCTCATCAACCGCATCGCCTTGTTGATCGGCGTGCGCGGGTGCAGGGCAATCGCTTTCTTCATCTCGTACGACTTCATCCAGTCCTTGTTGAGGGTGATGATCCGGATCAGTTCATCGCTGGTCGTTTTCAGTTTAGCCAAGGCGAGCACCTCGCCATCGGTGATGCGTGGGTTGTTGAGTGCCGCCGACGAAACCAACTTGTTCGAGTCGCGCAAGAAGATCGAGCGCCACTCCTTGTCGCCGGTCAACGCCATCTTGATTTTCTCGGAGACGCCGAGCACCAGGGCATGCTGGTACTTGGAAAGGGTCTCCTCCTCGACTTCCTCGATCTCCCCCTTTTCGGCAGATTCCTCATCCTCATCGAGCAGGGCCGGCGCTTCTTCCTCGCTCCAACCGAAGCGGAACTTGAGCGCCTTGTCAGAATGCGGGTTATCAAGAATGGCTTGCACAAGCTGCGGTGCCTGCTGCAGACGCTGCGCGTTGTTGGCGATCATCGACAACAGCGGCTCGGCAACCCGGGATGCGCAAAAAACGAAGGTCTCATCGATCACGGCCGGGTTTTGCAACAACTCTTCCATGACCACGACATCCTTGTAGCGGGCCCGGGCGATAAGGTGAAGAAGGTGCGGGTGGGTTTCAGCGTTGGTCAGAACCGGCTTGAGAACAGGAACCGGAAGCTCACGCAAGGTAACTGCCGCCAGCTTCTTCAGTTCCACGTCCTTGCTGTTGACGAAGAAGAAAAGAACGGTTATCAGGTCATGCGCAGCCAGAGGTAAAGCCCCCCTGGCTGCAGATAACTGCATGTCACGGGGGGCTTCCTTGCCGACAATACGTGCCGCCTGCGGAGAGACCTTAACACGCACCGTGGTCTTTGTACTGCTCATAAAACTTTTCCGTAATTTACAAATTCATCAGTTGCTGACAATTGTTGCCTTGACCCCCTTCGCCGCCGCCTCGTTTTTCACATCTGCTGCCGCTTCCTTGCTGGCAAACGAACCGAAGGAGACCTGCTGCAGGGTCTGCTCAACCTGGACCGGCTCCTCCATCAGAATGATCCCCTGCTTGTACAGTTTGTCGGCATAGCGGCGGGCCGAGTCGAGGTTGACGAACGAACCGACGTAGAGGGTCACCTTATCGCCTTTGCGGATTCCGAAGATATCCGGGACGGTCGACTTCAGCTCGGCCTTCTTGGCCGCGGCTGCAGCCGGTGAAAAGGTGCCGAGCGCCAGCCGGGTCATCTTGACCTTCTGCTTAACCGGGGTCAGCACCGGCTCGTAACCGAGCGCCCGGACCTGCTTCGAAGTCCTCTTGATGCTGGAATCGAGCAGGAAGGTGCCGGCAACCAGCGAGTAAGCTCCTCCGGTCGCCGGAGCGGGCGCAATCGTCTTGACGGCCGGCTCGAAAACCTCCTGTTTGACCGGGCTGTCCGGCATCGGCGTAGCAACCGGTTCGGCCTTGGCGACCTCTTTTGCCGGTGCGGGTACCGGGGCCGGGGCTGATGCAGGGGCCGCTGCTGGTTCGGGGGCCGGCTTGGCAGCAACCTGCTCCGCCGGTTTTTCAACCGGTGCCGGGGCCGCCGCCTCCTTCACCGGCTGCGGAACGGCCTTTTTCGGTGCGTCCGGCATGGCGATCTTTTTCTTTGGCGGAGCCTTGACTACGACCTTCGGCGGTGCGGCGGGACCGCTGTCGGCTCCGGGCATCACCATGAAATAGTAGTAGGCGCCACCGACGAGAACCAGTAGCAGAAGAAGCAGCAACTGCAGGCGGGTGCGTGAACTGCCACCACCGCCCCGTTTTTTCTTCTTCTTTTTCGGTTCCTCTTCGACCCACTCTTCCGAGTCGCTGCCCGGCTCGTCAAAGGAGAAATCGTCTTGATCAGCCATAGTTCACCTTAACCTTCCTCTTCTTGAATCACTGGCCCTCTTCCTGAACTTTCAGTTCTGCCAGAATTTTATCCAACATATGCGAAGGGACTTCATCGTAATGATCGAAACCCATAGTAAACATGCCACGGTCGGAAGTCATCGAACGGAGTTCCGGTGCATACTTGAGAACCTCGGACATCGGCACCTGCACATTGACCACCGTCGTACTCCCCTGGGGATCCATGCCGAGGACCTTGCCACGACGCGAGTTCATATCACCGATCACGTCACCGACGCACTCGTCCGGCACCGAAACCTCCATGTGCATGACCGGTTCAAGCAGAACCGGAGATGCCTGCTCCATCCCCCGCTTGAAACCCATCGAACCAGCAATCTTGAACGCCATCTCGTTCGAATCGACGGCGTGGTGCTGGCCGTCGTAGAGGGTAACGCGGACGTCCTGCACCGGGAAGCCGGCGAGAATCCCTTTTTGCATCGATTCCTGAACACCTTTATCGACGGCCGGGATGAATCCACGCGGGACAACACCGCCGACAATCTTGTCGACGAACTCGTAGCCGGTACCACGCGGCATCGGTTCGATCTCGAGATGGACATCGGCAAATTGGCCCTTGCCACCCGACTGCTTCTTGTGGCGATAGTGCTGCTGGACCTTTTTCTTGAGCGCTTCACGGTACGGAACCTTCGGCTCCTTAAGGATAACCTCGACCCCGAACTTCTGCTGCAACTTGGCAACGGTGACCTCGACGTGAACCTGGCCCATACCGGAGATGATCATCTCCTTGGTCTCTTCGTCACGCACAACCTTCAGGCAGGGATCCTCTTCGATCAATCGTTTCAGGGAGCTGTGGATTTTGTCTTCATCCCCCTTGTTTTTCGGTTCGAGAGCAAAAGAGATAACCGGCTCCGGATTTTTCGGCATTTCGAAAATAATCGGCGCCGACGCCACACAGAGGGTGTCGCCGGTTTCGGTATATTTCAACTTGGCGACGGCGACGACATCGCCGACACTCGCTTCGCTGACCGGTTTCTGCTTCTTCCCTTCAAGCTTGAGAATCTGCCCGAACTTCTCGTTCTCCTCCTTGTTGGCGTTGTAGAAGCTGTCGCCTTTGAGGGTACCGGAGACGATCCGGAAAACAGTCAGCTTACCGGTGTAGGGATCGGCAATGGTCTTGAAAACAATCGCCGAAAACGGCTCATCGGGCAGCGGCTTGCGCTCAACCTCTTCACCGGTTTTCGGATTGGTGCCGACCTTGACCGGCCGCTCTACCGGTGACGGCAGACATGAGATAATGGTATCGAGCAACAGGTGGGTGCCGCAATTGGCGGTGGCGCTGCCGCAGACAACCGGGGTAAAGATCCCCTCCTTGGTTCCCTGGTGGAGACCGTCGAAGATATCTTCATCGGTCAGGCTGTCTTCCTCGAGGTATTTTTCCATCAACTCGTCATTCGCCTCGGCAACCGCCTCGACCATTTCGAAGCGCATCTGCTCCGCTTCTTCCTTCAGCTCTTCAGGGATATCGGCTTCCTGGAAAGTCCCTTTGCCGTCGAAAGAGAAGAGACGTGCCTTCATCCGGACCAGATCAATAATCCCCTTGAAGTTCTCCTCACTGCCGATCGGCATGCTGAGAACCGCGACCCGGGTACCGAGAGACTCTTCCATACCGGCAATGGCCGCCTTGAAGTCGGCCCGCTCGCGATCCATCTTGTTGATAAAGGCGATCCGCGGAACCTGGAACTCTTCGGCCCACTTCCAGATCATCGACGACTGCGCCTTGACACCGTCTACTGCCGACACCACCAGGACCGTGCCGCCCATGGCGCTCATGCTGCTGCGGGTATCGTGCAGAAAATTGGTATAACCGGGGGTATCGATCAGAGTAATACCATGATCCTTCCAGTCGGCATGGTGCAGGCTGGAGTTGATCGTGATCTTACGTTTGATTTCAACTTCGTCGAAGTCGAAGTTGGAACTTCCGTCGTCAACCTTGCCGAGACGATCGGTCATTCCGGAGGCGAAAAGAACAGCTTCAGCCAGGGACGTCTTGCCGGCATCGCCCTGGCCGACAAACCCAACATTCCGTAGTTTAGCAGCGTCGATCTTTCCCATTGTTACTCCTTTCGATTCCATCGGTATTTGATAGGTCGGTGCATATTCACCGACACATTGAAAACCAGACCAGCATCAAAAAGCGTACAACTACAAGATGTTACAACCACAGAAAAATGTTACGCATTTTAGCACCGACAGAATACACCTGTCAAAGCTCTGTCGCGTTTCTAGCGTGAATAATTCGCAATCCTTCCAGGGTCAGGTTCGGCTCGACCCGATCGATGGTCTCCGACACCCCGACCAGCACCGTCGCCAGCCCGCCGGTCGCCACCACCTGCGGCACCGACGACCCTTCTTTTTTCATCCGTCCGACGATGCCATCGACCAGCCCGACATAACCGTAAAAAAGACCGGACTGTATGCTGTTGGCCGTGTTCTTGGCGATGACCTGCGGCGGGCTGACCAGTTCGACCCGCGGCAGCTTGCTCGCCCGTTTGAACAGCGCCTCGGCCGAAATAGAGAGGCCAGGTGCGATCGCACCGCCGAGATACTCCCCCTTTTCCGAAACATAATCGAAGGTCGTTGCCGTTCCGAAATCGACCACGATCAGGCTCGACTTGATCATCTCGTAAGCGGCGACCGCATTGACGATCCGGTCGGCGCCGACTTCGCGCGGGTTGTCATAGACGATCGGCATGCCGGTCTTGATCCCGGGACCGACGATCATCGGCTGCTGCTTGAAATAGCTCTGGCAGAGCGAGCCGAGGGTGACCAGCATCGACGGCACCACGCAGGAGATGATGACGCTGTCGACATCGGTGAAATGAAATTGCGACAGGCCGAAAAGCTCATGAACGAGGATGGCATACTCGTCGACCGTCCGATCCTCGTCGGTGGTCAACCGCCAGTCCTTCAGTAGTTCCTCTCCCCGGTAGAGTCCGAAGACGGTATTGGTATTTCCGACATCGATGACAAGCAGCATATCTTCTATTCCTCTTCGGCGAGCAGTCTCACGTCGCCGGCAAGCACTCTTTCGGTTTTGCCGCCGGGCAGTTCGAGCAGCAGGGCCCCGACTTCGTCGAGACCGCTGACCCTGCCGGTCAGGCGGTAATCCTGGTAATCGACCTCGACCCGCCGCCCGACCATGTGGCAGCGTTTTTCCCAGGCACTCAGAATCGGGGAAAACCCTTTTTCCATATAAAGCGCATACAGGCGATCGATCCGGCGTAGCAGCGTCCGCGTAAACGAGAGACGGGAGACCGGCTCGCCCCTTTCCACCAGCAACGAGGTGGCGGGCGACCTGAGATCGGCCGGAAACTGCTCGGCCGGCATATTCAGGTTGACACCGATACCGAGCACCAGGAAATGGATCTGTTCAGTCTCGGCGTTGAGCTCGTTGAGCAGGCCGGCGACCTTTTTGCCACCAAGCAGGACATCGTTCGGCCACTTGAGTTGAGGTGAGAAATCGCCGCTCTCTTCTATCGCTTCGGCGACGGCAACGGCGGTCAGAAAGGTCAACTGGGTGGCATAGCGGAGCGGGACAACCGGCTTGAGAACAACGGAGAGATAAAGGTTGACCGCCGGCGGCGAAATCCAGAACCGACCCATCCGCCCCTTTCCGCTGCTCTGCTGGTCGGCGATGACGACCGTCCCCTCGACCGCGCCCTGCTCGGCCAGCATCCTCGCCTGGGTGTTGGTCGAATCGGTCCGGCCGAGACAAATAATATCGCGGCCGACGATGTCGGTTTCGAGTCCGGTCGAAATCGCCGCGGGGATCAGCGCATCGGGAGTCGAACGGAGAGCATAGCCTTTGGAGGGAACCGCCTCGATTTCGTAGCCGAGCTGCCGCAGCTGTCGGATCTGCTTCCAGACGGCGCTCCGCGAAATCCCGAGGTCACGACAGATCTCTTCACCCGAAAGGTAACGATCGGACTGCTGCTGGAAAAGCTCGAGTATCCGGTTGCGGCTCGTGGTCATCGGCAGGTCATGACTTAAAAAGCATCGAGATATCAACGGCCCGGCAGGAGTGGGTCAGGGCGCCGACCGAGATCAGGTCGACCCCGGTTTCGGCGATGGCGCGAACAGTGTCCAGGTTTACACCACCGGAGGCCTCCGCCTTCGCCTTGCCGTCGATCATGGCGACTGCGTCTTCGAGCTGCTTCAGCCCCATATTGTCGAGCAGGATGATGTCGGCACCGGCGGCCAGCGCCTCTTCGACTTCGGACAGGGTCGTCGTTTCGACTTCGACCTTCAGGGTGTGCGGAATCCGTTTGCGTGCCCTTTCGATGGCGGTGGTAATGCCACCGGCGGCGGCAATATGGTTCTCCTTGATCAGGACGCCGTCATAAAGAGAGGTGCGGTGGTTGGTACCACCGCCGGCCCGGACCGAGAACTTGTCGAGGTAGCGCAGCCCCGGTACGGTCTTGCGGGTATCGACGATCGTGGCCCCGGTCCCTTCGACTTTGGTAACAAAGCGTGCGGTCATGGTCGCGATGCCGCTCGCCCGTTGCAACAGGTTGAGGGCGACACGCTCCCCCTGCAGCAGGATTGCGGCCGGCCCCTTGATCCAGGCGATAACATCCCCGCGCCGGACCGGTTGACCATCTTCGATCAGTGCTTCGAACGAAACTTCCGGGTCGAGGGTTCGGAAAACCTGGGCCGCGAACTCGACGCCGGCCAGGACGAAGTCCTCCTTGGCGACCAGTTCCGCCTGGCCGGCGGTGGTCAAATCGACCGTCGCCTCGGTGGTTACATCGCCGGTACCGATATCCTCGCGTAGAGCGGTTTCGATAATCCGCTGCATCTCGAAATTCATCTTTATCCTCCCCATAACATTAAATACGGAGTCAATTAATATCATGAAATCGGCAACTTCAGCAACCTGAAACCCCTTGACAAAAACATTTACACCCTTCATTAATATTTCATTTAAACGAGTCATTTACGCCGGCGCAGCAGCAGTCCGGCCCTTCGATAAACAGTCAAACAACTCTTATGCATTGCGCCCAAAGGAGACAAACGTGAAACAGCTCTATGTTTTGATCCCGATCCTGGCCCTGGTCCTAACCGGCTGTGTTGGCAAATCGACCTACGAAGAGAAGGTGATGGAAGCCGAGCAGCTCTCGACCGAACTACAATCACTGAAACAGAATCATGCCGAACTTCAGGAAAAGTATTCGGCCCTGGTAACGAGCAACGCTGCCCTGCAGGAAGACTTCGACCGGGCGCAGAGCGACATCGAGCGGCTCGAGCAGGTCCTTTCCGAACGGAGCATCGAGGCCGGCGAAGCGATGACCGAGATGCGTAAAATGATCAGCCAGCTCAAGGAGGAGAACCGGGAGTTGCAGCTTGCGGTCGAAACGGAAAAAATCGCGCGCCAGGCGAGGGTTGCCCAGATCCAGAGCACCTACGATGAGCTGGTCGAAAAGATGGAAGAGGAGATCGAGCGGGGTGAAGTGACGATCTCCGAGCTGCAGGGGAAGCTGACCGTCAACATGGTTGACGAGATCCTGTTCCCGTCCGGCAGCGCCAACATCAAGACGGCCGGACGCAAGATCCTGCAGCGGGTCGCCGAAATCGTCAAGACAGTCGAGGGCAAAGACATTCAGGTCGAAGGCCACACCGACAACGTTCCGATCAGCAGCCGGCTCGAGGCGAAATTCCCGACCAACTGGGAGCTTTCGACGGCCCGGGCCGCGACCGTCGTCCGCGCCCTGCGCGACTTCGGCATCTCCGGCGAGCGGCTGGCTGCCGTCGGTTACGGCCCGTTCCAACCGGTCGCCAGCAACGACACGAAAGAGGGTAAAGCCAAGAACCGGCGCATCCAGATCGTCCTGGTCCCGGAGCAGAACCGCATCGAAGAGACACTCCAATAAACCCACAAATCGTTTCATCTTATCAAGGGCGGTCCAGCATGGATCGCCTTTTTTATTGCCGCCATCCCCACCCCCACCCGAACCCTTTCGACAAAAAACAGAGAAACAGTAAAAACACACGGATTCACTTGCGAATCGGCAATTATGTGCCATAGTTTTTTACAGTGCTTTTTCCGTTTTTTCGGTTACAAGCTCCCCTTTGATTGTCATGTCATCCAGGCAAAATCGACAGGAGGAAAAAGTGCCATCCGGCATCCTGATAAGTTTTTTTTCAAAGCGCTCAGATGCGCGCCGAAGCATGTGGGAACTGGGAAAGCATGGATTCCGCCGAACGGCGGTCCTGCACCGGTTGCCAAATGGTGAAATTGAAACCACCGATTTTTTCACCTGGACCCTCCTGTTTGGCAACATCCTCTCATCACTGATCTTTGCTCTGCTTGCCATCCTGATTGGCCTCAGCGGCGCTTTTCAACTTCTGACCGACGGCACCCCCCCACTTTTTATTTTGGCAATCGCCGGCGCGGTGGTCGGCGTCGTCTCCGGGCTGGCCCTGATCAACCGGACCCGTTTCGGCATCGAACGGAGAATCCTCGATCGTTACGGACACTGCCTGATGCCGGGAGAGTCGGCCCTGATTTCACAAAGCCCGGTCGAAACGATGAAGCTGCCGATGGCACTGATCCGCGACAAGAGCGAGTCGCTGCCGACTATTTTCGTACTCCATGCCAGCCGCGAGCACCGGGAGACGACCCGCAGCCTCGAGGAGCCGATCAGCGACGATCAGATCCTGGAGCGGGCGTGCAAGCAGGCCCGGGGGCACAAGGAGGGTCAGGCCAAGCGGGTCAAGCCGGAGTTGCTGATTCGCCTGAAGAAGGAAGGAGCCTGGTTCCAGGAGATATGTGTCGACCTGGCCGATGCCTGCCGCCTCGAGCAGGGTGTCTCGCCGGTCGCCGAATGGATCATCGACAACGAATTCCTGGTCGCGCGCAGCATCCGCGATGTCCTGGTCAACCTGCCGAAAGGCTACTACCGCGAACTGCCGGTCAGAGACCAGAGATACGGCAAGGACCTGCCCTGCATCTACGAGCTTGCCAAAGAGCTCATCTTCACCCATGAAGCACGTATCACCGCCGAAAACATCGTCAACTTCGTCAACTCCTACCAGAAGGTCAACACCCTCTCCATCGCCGAGCTGTGGGCATTGCCGCAGATGCTGCGGGTCGCCCTGGTCGAATCGATCCTCGATCTGGCAATCCGGGTCCACAACGACATGCGTGAACGGCAACTGGCGACCTTCTGGGCGAACCGATTCATCGCCGCCAACCGCCGCGACAGCGCCCTGGTCTTTTCGATCCTCGGCGAACTCGACGACCGATACCCGGAGCCGACCCCCTACTTCTGTTCACAGCTGGTCAACCTGCTCTACGATCAGGATTCCATCCTCGCTCCTGTTGAAAACTGGATCGAACGCAAGCTCGGCAAAGCGACCAACGCCATCGAACTGCTGGAACAAAAACGACAGGCCCGCGACGAGATCCTGATCGAGAACAGTTTTTCGAGCATCCGCAAGTTGACCCAGCTCGACTGGCGGGAGCTGTTCGAACAGCTCGCTATCGTCGAAAAAATTCTAAGGACCGACCCGCAACAGGTCTACGCCGGGATGGACTTCGAAACCCGCGACCGCTACCGCCAGACTGTCAAGCGCTTCGCCGAACGCGCGAACAAAAGCGAGCACGATGTCGCCCAGCTGGCAATCGATCTCGCGGTCGAGCACGATTGCCATATCGGAGAGATACTTATCGGCAGCGGCAAGAAACGCTTCGAAAGTAAACTCGGCTGCATGGATCGACCCGGCATCCGCCTGCGCGAACGGCTCAAGGAGGCGCACAGTCTCGTCTATCTCGGCAGCCTGGCCGCGCTCTTTCTACCGATCGTCATTCTCACCTGTCGCTACGCCCAAAGCGGGAAGGCGACCTGCTTCGATGCGCTATTCATACTTTTACTGCTTATCCCGGCGAGTCAGCTCGCCATCGAAATCCTGAATTACCTGCTGACCCGACTGCTTTCACCCCTCCCCCTGCCGAAGATGGATTTCGAGAAATCGGGCATTCCCGATCGATTCCGGACCCTGGTCGTCATCCCGACCCTGCTCGCCAGCGAGAAAGCAATCCGGCACGAGGTTGAACAGCTCGAAATCCGGTTCATGGCCAACCGAGACGCCAACCTGCGCTACAGCCTGTTCACCGACTTTACCGATTCCGCCAAACAGGACCAGGAGGATGACGAGAAGTTGTTACAGCTTGCCGTCAACGGCATCAAGGAGCTGAACCGGCGCTACAACACCGACATCTTCTTCCTGTTCCACCGGGAGAGGAGTTGGTGCGACACCGAGCAGAAGTATATCGGCTGGGAGCGCAAACGGGGCAAACTCGAAGAGCTGAATCAACTGCTCGACGGCAGCTGCCCCGACAGCGCCGACCGCCTGGTCTACGCCGGCAACCCTGAGCGGCTCGACGGTATCCGTTTCATCATCACCCTCGACAGCGACACCCAGCTGCCGCACGGCACCGCCCGACGGATGATCGAAACCCTGTCCCATCCGCTGAACAGCCCGCAACTCGACGCCGAGGGGAGGATCAACGCCGGCACCTATTCCATCCTTCAGCCGCGGGTGACGCCGTCGCTGAAGAGTACGAGCAGCTCCCCGTTCAGCCAGCTCTTTGCCGATGCGGTCGGCGTCGACCCCTACACCAAGGTCGTCTCCGACGTCTACCAGGATTTGACGGGCGAAGGGTCGTACCACGGCAAGGGGATTTACGATGTCAAGGCCTTCAGCAAGATTCTCTCCGGAAACTTCCCCGACGGCCTCATCCTCAGTCACGACCTGATCGAAGGGGCGCATGTCCGGACCGGTCTGGTCAGCGACATCGAGCTATTCGACGAATTCCCGCAGGATTATCTCGGCTACGTCACCCGGATGCGTCGCTGGATCCGGGGCGACTGGCAAATCGCGGCGTGGGTTCTGCCCTGGGTACCGAAAAAGGGAGGCGGCTTCCGCAAGAACCCGATCTCGATCTTCAATCGCTGGAAGGTCTTCGACAACCTGCGCCGCAGCCTGCTGTCGACCGCCAACCTGGCGCTGCTGATCACCGCCTGGCTGAGTTCGCAGCAGGCGGCAGTGGCGGCGATGCTGCTGGTCGGTGTCGAAATCCTGTTCCACCCGCTTTCGCAGGTTTTCACCGCCCTGACCACCCGCAACGGCATCCGCAACTTCTCCTCGGCCATCCACCTCAACCACCTGCAACGGGCCCTGGCTGAGGTGGCAATGATGCCGCACCAGGCCTGGATCAGCATCAGCGCGATCATGCAGTCGTTCTATCGCCTGTTCATCTCGAAGCGGAAGCTGCTGGAATGGACGACCGCTTACGTTGCGCACACCACGGCGATGCAGAAACGGAAGATCTTCACCTTTTCGCTCATCCTCGCCAGCCTTTCGGCCGCCGCGATCTGGGCGAGCCTGGCCCGTTGGATGCCGGGCAACCTCCCCCTGTCGTACCCCTGGCTGCTGCTCTGGTTCGCTTCTCCCTTCTTCGGCTGGCTGCTCACCTCCCGGCCGATCGAGAAACCGCTGCAGGAGCTGCTGGCGAAACGTGACCTGCGCTACCTGCGTCAGGTCAACCGGCTCACCTGGCGGTTCTTCGATGATTTCGTCAACGAGAACACCTCCTGGCTGCCGCCGGATAACTACCAGGTCTCTCACCAGAATCAGCTGGCGATGCGGACCAGCCCGACCAATATTGGCTTCTCAATGCTGAGCACCCTGGCCGCATCCGATTCGGGATACATCCCCCCCGACCAGACCATCGACCGGCTTGCGCACACTGTCGACACCCTCGAGAAAGTCGAACGGTACGAGGGACATCTGCTCAACTGGTACGACATCGGCAATCTGCAACCGCTCGAACCGCGCTACGTCTCGGCGGTCGATAGCGGTAATTTTCTCGGCGCGCTCTGGGCCCTGCAACAGGGGCTGCACGAACAATACTCGGGAGAAGTCATCAGCGGCGAACTGTTTGAAGGGTTACGCGACAGCGCCGACATCTTGCACCAGACCATCAGCGCTGACCCCGAATTTGTCGAGGCGACGAAGGAGACGGAGCGGCTGCTCGCCAACCTGGATCGGGTTCCGAAGAGAATCGTTGACCGACTGCAACTGCTGCGCCTTTGCGAGCACGACATCAACGGCATCGACGCGCTGATAAGCGCGATCGCCCCGGCCGACAGCGAACCGGCATACTGGTCGGACAAGGTGCTGCAGGAGGCCCGCCACTGGCGCGAAAACGCCGATCTCTACCTGGAATGGATCGAACTTCTCGGCCACCGCCAGGACGATGAGCTGGCAAGGACCGCGATCAGAAACATCGCCGAGATCGCGGACGATCTGACCTTTTCGCCTTCGCTGCACAACCTGTCACGCGGCGTCGCCGAATCGATCCCGATCCTGACCCTGCTCTCCGAGCATGCTTACGACGAAGCGGCGACCCTGTCCGAGTGGGCCAGTAAAGTTTTGGCCAGTTTCGCCAAGGCGCAACACAATGCCAGGATGTACCGGGTCCGGTATGAGCAACTGTTGTCGCGCCTGCGCAAGCTGGCCGGCGAGATCAACCTCCGCTTTCTCTTCGACAAGGAACGCAAGCTGTTCACCATCGGCTACAACGTCACCAGCGGCCATCGCGACAACTCCTACTACGACCTGCTCGCCAGCGAAGCGAGGTTCGGCGGCTTTGTCGCCATCGCCCGCGGCGATGTTCCGATGGAGCACTGGTTCACCATGGGGAGGCCGCACGCCCAGATCGGCCGCGACCGGGTCCTGCTGAGCTGGACCGGCACCATGTTCGAATACCTGATGCCGCAGCTCTTCCTCCGATCATATCGCTATTCGCTGCTCGACAAGGCGGCACGCGACGCCATCGACGTCCAGATCGACTACGGCCGCCGCAATAAGATCCCGTGGGGCATCTCCGAATCGGCTTTCGGCGATCTCGATTTTCACAAGACCTACCAGTACAAGGCGTTCGGTGTTCCGAAGCTCGGGCTCAAACGGATCCTCGAAGAGCAGCTGGTGGTCTCCCCCTACTCGACCCTGATGGCGGTCGGGATCGCGCCCCAGGAGACGGTCGACAACCTGCGTAATCTCGACCGGCTCGGCATGCTCAACCAGTACGGTTTCTACGAATCGATCGACTTCCGCCGAAAATCGAAACGGGGCGGCCGCAGCGGGGTCATGATCAAGGCCTACATGTCACACCACCAGGGGATGGGTTTCATCGCCCTCGCCAACTTCCTGCATAACAATCTCTTCCAGCGCCGCTTCCACGCTGACCCGCGGGTGCGCGCCTTCGAGCCGCTGCTGCAGGAGAAGATCCCGACCCTGCCACCGCTGCAGCTCACGGCGACCCGCGACCGGGCGCCGTCGTTGCAGGAGGCGAGCTCCGACATCCCGGCCTCAGGAATTTTCGAAACACCCAACACCTCGACCCCGAAGAGCCAGATGATCTGCAACGGCCGCTACGATCTGCTGGTCACCAATACCGGCGGCGGTTACAGCAAGTGGAATGGGCAGGAGATTACGCGCTGGCGCTCCGATCGGACCAATGACCAGTGGGGGACCTACTGCTACCTGCACGATCTCGGCGAAAAGGATCTCTGGTCGTCCACCTTCCACCCGATCGACGCCGAAAGCGAGGATTACATTGCCGAGTTCGCCCTCGACCGGGCCATCTTCCGGCGGAGCGAAAACGGTGTCCAGGTCGAAACCGAGGTCATCGTCGCCCCGGAGGATGATATCGAGATCCGGAGGATGACCCTGACCAACCGGACCAGCCGCCGCAAGCGAATCAACCTGACCAGTTACGTCGAGCTGTCGATGGCCGACCATGCAGCCGACCGCGCCCATCCGGCCTTCAACAAGCTGTTCATCCAGACCGAGGCGATCGAAGAGGAAAGAACCCTGCTCGCCTATCGGCGCTTGCGCAGCGAGGATGCCGAGCCGCTCTTTGTCGCCCACAGTTTCGTCAATGAAAAACCGGGCAAGGGGATGTGGCATTTCGAGACCGACCGCAGCCGCTTCATTGGACGGGGTCACACCCTGGCCGATGCCCGGGGTGCGACCGGGCGACTCAGCAACAGCGCCGGTTTTGTCCTCGACCCGGTCCTCTGCCTGCGCGAGACCGTCACCCTGGAACCGTCGCAAAAGGTTTCGCTAGCGATGACCATCGCTGCCGACGATGACCGGGACAAGGTCCTGGAGACGATCACCAAGTACCGGGACATCCATGCGATCAACCGGGCAATGGACTTTGCCTGGCGTGCCGCGCAGATCGAGCTGCGCCAGCTCCATATCCTTCCGGACGAGGCACGCCGCTTCCAGCAACTGGCCGACCACCTGATCTTCCCCAACACCCTGCTGCGTGCCCCGGCCGAGACCCTCGAGGAGAACCACAAGGGGCAGCAGGGTCTCTGGCCTTACGCCATCTCGGGCGACCTGCCGATCCTGCTCGTCTCGATCGAGGAGGCCCGCGACATCGGCTTGATCCGGCAACTGCTGCAGGCCCAGGCCTACTGGCGACGGCATGGCTTCCTCGCCGACCTGGTGATCCTCAACGAAGAGGGAGAGAGCTACGAGCAACCGTTGCGCGAACGGTTGGTCCACCTGATCCAGGCCCACTCGATGTACGTCGGCCGTGACCAGCCGAGCGGTATCTACCTGCGCAGCTCCGGGCAGATGCCGGAAGAGGACCTGCGCCTGCTCAAGGCAGCCGCCAGCGTTTTCATGGTCGCCGCCCGCGGCTCCCTATCGCAGCAGCTCGGAACGCCGCGACGCACCCCCGATCTGCCGAAAACGTTCCAACCGACATTTACCTGGGAGTACCCGTCCGAGCCGTTGCCGGAGATCGAACTGGTCCATCATAACGGCTACGGCGGCTTCACCCCCGACGGGCGCGAGTACGTGATCGAACTTCCAGCGGGCAAGCAGACCCCTGCCCCCTGGGTCAACGTTATGGCGAACCCCGACTTCGGGGCGATGACGAGCGAAACCGGCGCCGGTTTCTCCTGGTTCGGCAACAGCCAGCGCAACCGGATCAACGGCTGGTCGAACGACACCGTGATCGATCCGCCGTCGGAGGCGATCTACATCCGCGACGAGGTCAGCGGCCGGTTCTGGACCGCCACCTCCGCCCCGGTCCGCAACCAGGAGCCTTATCGTTGCCGGCACGGTGCCGGCTACTCGATCTTCGAACACAACCACAGCGGTATCGACGCCGAGCTGACCCTGTTCGTTCCGGTCGACGAAGTAAACAGCCCGGTCAAGCTGCAACGGCTCAGACTGCGCAACACGACCTCGCGGCGTCGCGCCCTGACCATCTCCTGGTATACCGAGCTGACCCTCGGCGAAAACCGGGAGAGTTCGCAGATGCACGGCATGACCCACTGGGACAGTGAAACCAGCATCCTGCTCGCCCATAACCACTACCACCCTGACTACGGCGGCAAAACCACCTTTTTCGCCATGAGCCCGAAACCGACCGGCTACTGCGGCGACCGCACCATTTTTATCGGCCGCAACCGGTCGCTGCGCAACCCGCAGGCGCTGCAACGGACCGAGCTCGCGCAACTGGTCGGCGCCGGACTCGACCCCTGCGCCGCCCTGCAGACCAAGATCGACCTGGCGCCGGGTGAAGTCGAGGAGATCGTCTGTATTGTCGGCCAGGCCGACTCGATCGAGCAGGCGCGCCTGCTCGCCCGCTCCTTCCGCGACCACAGCAATGTCGATGCCGCCCTCAAGGCGACCTGCCGCTATTGGGACGACCTGCTCGGAACGATCGAGGTCGAGACCCCGGACCCGAGGGTCGATATTTTGGTCAATCGCTGGCTGCTTTACCAGTCGCTCAGTTGCCGCATCTGGGGCCGTTCCGCCTTCTACCAGTCGGGAGGCGCCTTCGGCTTCCGTGACCAGTTGCAGGATGTACTCGCCTTCCTGCTCACCAAACCGGAGCTGGCGAAAGAGCAGATCCGGCTCGCCGCCAGCCGTCAATTCAAGGAAGGGGATGTCCAGCACTGGTGGCATCCACCCGGCGGTGCCGGCATCCGTTCACGCATCTCCGACGACCTGCTCTGGCTCCCCTATGTCACCATCTACTACGTGCGGGCAACCGGCGATCTCGATATCCTGTCGGATGACGTCCCGTTCCTGACTGCCCCGGAGTTGGCCGAGGATGAACACGAAGTCTTCGCCGTTCCGGAGGAGACCTTCGAGCGGGGTACCATCTTCGAACATTGCCGCCGCGCCGTCCACAAGGGGTTGACCGCCGGACCCGACGGTCTGCCGCTGATCGGAACCGGCGACTGGAACGATGGCATGAACCTGGTCGGCGCCAAGGGGCGGGGTGAGAGCGTCTGGCTCGCCTGGTTCCTGGTCGATATCCTGCACGGCATGGCCGAACTATCCGACCTGCTCGGCAAGCCTGAGCTCGAGCAGGAGTACCGACAAAAACGTGCAACGCTGATCCGCCAGATCGAAGAAAAGGCCTGGGACGGCGCCTGGTACCGCCGGGGAACATTCGACGACGGCTCACCGCTCGGCTCGCGCCATAGTGATGAAGCGAAGATCGACTCGCTGCCCCAGTCCTGGGCCTGGCTGACCGGCGCCGGCGACCGGCAACGGGCCGAGCAGGCACTCGAGTCGGCCTGGGATCGGCTCTTCCTCGAAGAGGAGAGACTGGTCCTTCTGTTCGAACCGCCATTCAACAAGTCGGCCCAGAACCCGGGCTACATCAAGGGCTATCCGCCCGGAGTCCGGGAGAACGGCGGTCAGTACACCCACGCCGCGCTCTGGTTCGCGATGGCGATGGCCCGCAGGGGGGACGGCAACCGCGCCGTCAAGATGCTGCAGGTCATGAGCCCGATGGAGCACGCCCGTGACCGGGAGGCAGCCGACCTGTACGGGCTCGAACCGTACGCCATCGCCGCCGACATCTATCGACTGCCCGACCGGACCGGCAAAGGGGGGTGGTCGTGGTACACCGGTTCGGCAGCCTGGACCTACCGGGCCTGGGTCGAAGAGATTCTCGGCCTGCACATCGCCCGGGGCAAACTTCATATCCGGCCGGTGATCCCGGAAATATGGAAGGAGTTCACCATCCGTTACCGGCATGACGGGGCAACCTTTGTTATCCACGTCAGGAACCCGGACGGGGTCATGCAGGGGGTTAAAGAGATCACCATGAACGGCAACAGTCTCCCCGACAAAACAATTCCCCTAACCCAGAAACAGGGCGAGCATCGGATCGACGTCCTGATGGGGAAAGGTTAGCCGATGCCGAAGGGTACAGCGCGAAAACCTTTTCCGGGGCTGGCTCAAACCCGGGCCGATTACGAGAGGCAACTCCCCCTGTTCAAGGAGCGGCTGCACCACCTTGTGCAGGAGATCAGGCGGCAACTTGAAACGGCCGGGTTCACGCCGGCGATCAAGTACCGGGTCAAGCAGTTCGATGCCTATTTCGACAAGTTGCGCAAGAATGACAACCAGGCGAAGGGGAGCAGGAGCCGGCCGATCGGAGACTTCTTCGCCCTGCGCATAATCTGTCCCTTCCTCGAGGATATCGACACCATCGAACGGCTGTTGACCACGAGTTTCCAGGTCGTCGAAACCGAACGTAAATCGAGTCATCACTCATTCCGGGAGTTCGGCTACGATTCGCTTCACCTGATGATCAAGCCGCCGCAGCGGTTGTACAGGTCCGCGCTGCCGGGAGTGCGCAACCTCTGCGAAGTGCAGCTCCGCACCATCCTCCAGGATGCCTGGGCCGAAGTCGAACATGAGCTGGTCTACAAATCGGACATCAACCTGCCGAAGGGATCGATCCGACGCAAGCTCGCTTCACTTAACGCCACGTTGACCCTCTCCGACCTCATCTTCCAGGAGATCCGCGATTACCAGAAAGAGCTGCGTCAGCACGGCCGCAAAAGACGTCAGTCGATCGCCGACCGCTCGCCCGAACTCGAACTGATCAACATCAGCGCTCCGCTCGACAACGGACCGAAACCGATCGCATCGACCCTGAAAAGCCGACTCGAGAAAACGATGCTTCGGGCCCTCGAGGCGCACAGCAACGACGATCTGGAGACAGCGATCGAACTCTACGGGGTCATCCTCGGCATGAAACTCGAGAACAAGATGCGGGCGCTGATCTACAATCACCGCGGCATGGCTCATTTCGCCTGCAGCAACTTCAGGCAGGCGATGCACGACTTCAACCGCTCGATCCATTTCGACCCGGCCAGCGTGCGCAGCTACGCCAATCGCGGCCTCTGTCACCGGGTCATGAAGCGCTTCAAGAAGGCGCTGGCCGACTTCGAAACGGCCATCGAAATCGAGCCGGGACGAACGGACCACTATTTCGGTCGGGCCCAGACCTACTTCGACATGCAGCAGTTCGAGCAGGCGCAAATCGACTGCAACCGGATTCTGGAGCTGAGCCCCGGCGACCCTTCGGCGAAAGAGCTTCTGGCCAACATCAAAACCAGGCTGGCGAAAATTTAATTTTTATCAGGCCACACCCTGATTGAATTCTGTTATCAATCCATGCCATAATAGAACGCTGTTTAATAACGAGGCGCTCTATGTCGAAAAAAATCAGTATAGACCCGGTGACCCGGATTGAGGGGCACCTCGCCGTCGAAACCAAAATCGAGGCGGGCAAGGTGACGGACGCCCGGATCGCGGGCCAGATGTACCGGGGCTTTGAGAACCTGCTGCTCGGGCGCCACCCAATCGATGCCGCCCGCATCACTCAGCGAATCTGCGGCATCTGCCACGAGGTTCACGGCATTGCCGCCAGCATGGCGCTCGAAAACCTCTACGGTCTGCAGCCGACCCAAAACGGGCTGATCCTGCGCGAGCTGATCCTCGGCCTGCACCTCGTCACCGACCATATCTTCCATTTCTACCAGTTGACCCTCCCTGACTATGTCGACTTCGGCCGCCTGCAAAACTACCGGGGCGGTGACAGCCGGGTCAAAAAACTGGCCGGTATCTTCAACGGTTCAAACGTGTTCACATCCGGAATGATCACCGACAGCTTCGACGACACCGGCCTGACGGTCGAGATGGCGCTCGGTTACGCCGAGGCGATCAACATCCGCAAGCAGGCCGGCAGCGGCCTCGCCAGCCTCGGCGGCAAGGTCCCCTTCTGTCACACCATCCTGCCGGGCGGGCTCACCACCGACATCACCAGCGACCGGTTGATGAACTACGCCAACGCCTTAAGTGCTACGACCGACTTCATCCGCCGCTTCTATCTGCCGCAGGCGATCGAACTGGCGCAACACTTCCGGCACTACTTCGAACTGGGGCAATCGCACGGCAACTTTTACGGCAACGGCGGCTTCAGCCTGAGCAAGAATCAGCTTTACAGTGGTGGCATCCTGCGGGCCGGAAAGCGTCCGGTGCGTACCCAGTTTGCCAAGATCAAGGAAACGGTCGAAGCGACTTACCTCGACCCGGACGGCACCCCACGGGCGAAAAAAGAGGGCGCCTATTCCTGGGTCAAGGCGATGCATTACGACGGACTGCCGATGGAAGTCGGGCCGTTGGCCCGGCTGGCGGTCAACAACGACCGCGAGTTCGCCGAGCTGCTCAAGCCGTTCAAACAGGAACCGACCCACTCCTCGGTCATGACCCGCATTCTCGCCCGGGCCCAGGAAGCCCTGAAAATCTGCTTCTACCTGCCGGAGCTCCTGCACCAGTACGACCTGCAGGGAGAGACCATCAACCCGCCGGACATGCTGGCCAAACCGACCGGCAACGGCCAGGGGATGTCGCTCGCCGCCCGCGGCGCCCTTAATCATCAGGTCACCACCGAAAACGGGAAGGTGACCCGATACCGCCTCCAGGTCCCCTCGGCCTGGAATTTCGGCCCGACCGCCGGCGGGCATCGAGGGACGGTGGAGCAGGCTCTCATCGGAACCCCGGTCAATAAAAAAGATGGTGAGACGGCGATCGAAATTGGACGCATCGTGCGCAGCTTCGACCCCTGCCTCGCCTGCGCCATCCATTAAAGGAACAACATGCTGACACGCCGTGAATTCATAAAACGTTGCCGCGACATATCACTGTTGATGTGCGGGCAGACACTGCTCACCAGGCAGCTGGCGCACGGCTTCCTGCAACTTGCCAAAGCGCCGCCGTCAATCGCCTTTGTCCATGCCCAGAACTGCATGGGCTGTACAACCTCGATGATGTACGGCAACGACTTCGACTTCCTCGACTTTCTCGGCTCCGTCGGCAACCTCGACATCCATCCCGCCCTCTCTTTCAACCAGGGGGGGGAATACCTGGCGCGGCTCGATGCCATCTGCAAGGAGGGGAACCACCTGCTGGTGGTCGAAGGGAGCATTCCCTCCGACCCACCGGAAGCCTGTCTGCTCGGCGACAGGCCGATCTATGACGTTCTTGCCGACTGCGCACAGAAGGCCAAAATGGTTATCTGTTCCGGCTCCTGTGCCAGCCACGGCGGCATCCCCGCTTCGGGCGGTAACCAGACCGGCGCCCTTTCGGTCGGCGCTTATCTCGAGCAGAAAAAAATCAAGGTCCCGCTGCTGCAGGTCCCGGGCTGCCCGGTCCACCCCGACCACCTGATGGGGAGTATCGCCTATATCACCGCCACCGGGAAGCTGCCGCCGCTGAAGAAGGAAACGCGCCTGCCGGAGGAATATTTCGGCGAGCTGCTGCACAACCGCTGCAGCCGCTACCAGCACTTCTCCCAGGACAAGTTCGTCAATAATTACGCCAAGGACAAGAATGACTGTCTGCTCAAAAAAGGATGCCGTGGCCCGGTAACCGCGAGCGACTGCCCGGTGCGGCGCTGGAACAAGAGGACCAGTGTCTGCGTCGAGAGCAACACTCCCTGTATCGGCTGCATGAACTCCCACTGGCCGTTCAAAAGCGACCTCTACCTGGAGACGGCGGAGGTCGAAGACCTCCCCTGGTCACAGATGAAGCAAAAGACCAACAGTCGGCGCTAAGTTAACATGATGAAATTCTGGAAATACCGGACAGCCAAATATTTTTATATGGTGGCAGGCGCTATTCTGCTGCTGATGGTGATTTCCATCCTGACCGACGCACTGCAATCACGCCAGGTCAAAAAATCGTTTACCACCTACATGAACAACCTGCGCGACATGGTCTTCATGTCGACTTACGATTCCCTGAAAAAAGGGAATATGCGGGTCTTCAAGAACCACCTCGAGGAGATCGGCACCTTCAACGATGTCGAGGAGTTCTCTCTGATCGACACCAAGGGCTTTGTCCGCTATTCCTCCGACCCGTTACTGGTCAAGCAGGCCGATCCCCGCGTCATCGACCTGACCGCACAACAGGAGTTGTCGGCCAACGGCTTTTCGACCTATTATTTCCCGGTCGAAACCACCAGCTACTGTTCTCGCTGCCACTTCGACTGGGAGATCGGCTCGATCAACTCCTACTACCGGTTGACCCTGAGCCGGCAGGCGCTCGACGCGGTTCAAAAGAGTACCCTCTACTACCACGCCTTCACCGTTATTGGCTGCGCTGTCCTGATCGCCTTCATCTACCTGCTGTTCATGATCTACGAACGGAAGAAGAACGAAGAGCAGATGCTGCTCTCGGCCAGTGTCCGCAACTTCATGGATGCGACCGCCGAACCGTTTCTGATCATCGATGCCAACGGCACCTGTATCTTCTGCAACCAGGCCGGCCTGAACCAGCTGGGGCACGATACCACCAGCACCCTGCTCGGCAGGGATTTCTACAAAACCATCCAGCACTCCGATGAAGACGGCAGCCCCTTCCCGGAAGAGAAACGACTCGGCAGAAGCGCCCTGCAGCAAGGGGTTTCAGAAGTCGTCAACGAGGCGCTGCTCTGGCGGGCCGACGGCGGCAGTTTCGTCGCCGAGTGCCGAGTGCACCCGATCATCAAGAACGGCATCGTCTCCGGGGCAACGATCAACTTCTTCGACGTCACCGAAAAGAAAAAAGAAGAGCTGCGGACCATGCATATCTCGCATCTCGCCTCCCTCGGCGAACTGGCGGCCGGGGTCGCCCACGAGATCAACAATCCGATCAACGGCGTCATCAACTACGCCCAGATCTTCAAGAACCGCTTCAAACCGGAAGAAGAAGGTTCACAGATGCTCGATCGGATCATCAAGGAGGGGAACCGGATCGCCAAGATCGTGTTCAGCCTTCTGCACTACGCCCACCAGGGCGAAGAGAAGATGGGCGCCGTTAACTTCAGCCAGGTCATCAGCGAAACGATGAACCTGTTCCAGACTCAGCTCAACCGGGATGGGATTCACCTCGAACTCGACGTCGATGAAAAGGTACCGGTCGTTATCGGCCGTTTCCAGGACCTCGAGCAGATGCTGATGAACCTGATCAGCAATGCCCGCTACGCTCTCAATAAGAAATTCCCCGAGACCGGAGATCCGGGCAAGCTGCTCTGCATCGGTTTGGAGAACTTCGAACATGATGAGTGGCCGCACATCCGTCTGACCGTCCTCGACAAGGGGACCGGTATCGAGAAGGAGATGCTGAACAAGGTTTTCAACCCATTCCTCACCACCAAACCGGCCGGTGACGGCACCGGGCTCGGCCTGCATGTCTGCTTCAGCATCATCAAGCAGCATGACGGAAAAATCGACATCGACAGTGAACCGGGCAACTTCACCCGGGTCACTGTCGATTTTCCGATCGCCGACCGCGGTTCAAAACAGTAGCTCTCTCGCATCATTGATTTGTTTTCTATAAGTTAAAGATCGAAACCGTCGGGTCCCGACCCGACAGCCGGCGTCATTTTCTTTGTCGGCGTGACAATGAAAACGAAGCAAAAGAAAACACGCGCCTGGCGGCGAGCACTGCATTCTCGGGTGACGCTGCCGTTTTTCAACGATACTACCAATCTCGTGTGTTGCGTCTTTGTGGCTCTCCAGCTTGAAGTGGGCTGCGTCGATCAACGATGTTAATGGTTTAGGCAGTATTGATTTTGATTTCGGTTTTGCTTTTCGCCCCGTGGCGGAGCGCCGAGAGAGCATGGATGAAAACCGAAACAGCAGCAAAAACTGTTTGAGGACATAAGAGCCACAGGCTCTGGAGGACGAGTTTTTTTGCTGCCGGTTTTCATCTGTGCGAACGAGGGAACAGCGCAGGGTCGGGGCGCAGCTCTTTTCTGCGTACTCTTTTGGAGCGTTGCCAAAAGAGTACGGCGGAGTGTGAGGCCGCGACCTCACGGTTTTCCTTTTCTATCTCTCTAAAAATCCAAGATCAAGGACAGAACCGTCGGGTCCCGGCCCGAAAGCCGGCGTCATTTTCTTTGTCAGCGTGACAAAAGAAAACGAAGCAAAAGAAAACACGCACCTGGCGGTGGGCACTGCATTCGCGGTTGACGTTGCCGCTTTTCAACGATAGTACAAATCTCGCAAGCAGCGTCTCCGTGGCTTTCGAACTTGAAACGGGCTACGAAGATCGACTGATCATCGTAACTCCAGCGTTATTGTTTCTGGTTTTCCACCTGAAGCTTTTAAGGTGCGTCTGTCAGCGCACTTCCTTGAACGCAGCGCGGCCGCGAAAACCACGAAGACGAACCCTAATCGCCTCAAGGCGATCTCCTACCCATCGAAATCACAAAAGAGGCAAATAGACCGAACAAAAAAGCCCCCTGCAAGGGAGCCATTTCTTTGGTTCGTTTTTCTTCGGGGACACTTCCCGAAGTTCAGGGAAGTGTCCCCATCTGAAACCCAGCGTGTGGAGCCGGGACCCCACGACTTTGTCTTGTTTATTTATAGATAATGACCGAAAAAAAAGGGACAGCCCCCGTTCGGGGACAGTCCCTTTTACACTTAAACTTTGCTTATCCCAATCAACGCAAAAGCTTCGCCAGATAGAGGAAGGTACCGCCGACCGAGAGGCCTGCCAGAAGGTTACCGATTTCCTTGCAATACATCGAGATCTGGTAACGACCGAGGTACTGCCCCTGTTCGGCCAGCACATCGAGGTTGTAAACGTTGATATAAAGCTCCGACCCCTTCCACAGGAAGATAAAGGCAAAAACGAAGATGAACGCGGCAAAACCCTTGCTGATCGGGCTGTCCTGGATGTTGACGTAAATCTTCCGGATCAGGTCGATATTGATCAGGGAGAGGAATACCCAGTTGGTATTCTCGACGATATTGATCACCTCGAGGGTCCGCTCATCCGGGGTGATATTAATCCAGATAAATGCGGCCGAGCAGAGGACAACCCCGAGCGTACCGAGGTAAACCAGCGTCTTGTTCCCCTCCAGCTCCAGGGTCCGGGAAAAAACGTAGTATTCCTGAAAGCCGTGGCTCATGACCAGGATCGCGATGGTTCCGACGATGGAGGTCATCGCCTGCACCTGCGGAATCTCGAGTCCGGGCAGGAAATCGATCGCGGTCGGCAAAATTTCGGCGACCAGGATCAGAAAGAAACCGACGGCGATACTGGTCCAGACCCGGGCATTGCCGAGGCTGAAATAAAAAGAGACGATACCGGCCAGTACCCAGAGCGGCAGGGTGATCATTGTCCAGTCCATGCCCATACCCATAACTAAACCTCCAACAGAAAATTAATCAGATAAAAATCAGGCAATCGCCTTGGCGGATTTCTGCATTTCCCCGAGCATAGCCTTGATCGCCTTCGGCCCGGCCACCATCTTCGCCGCCTTCGACAGGTCGGACAGCAGCTTGTCGAGCAGCGCTTCATTCCAGTCGGCCTCCTCGGGGATATGACGTTCCATCTCCTTGTCGACCAGCTGCACGCCGATACGGCCGATATGTTTCTCGGCCGTTGTGCGCAACATCGACTGCAACTGTATGCGCCGCTGCTTCTGGGCCATCTCGCGGTTGCGGCTTTCGACCTTCTGCTTGCTCTGCTTGTCCTTGACCAGCAGCTCCTGCGCTTTTTTCCAGAGCGCCGAGAGATCGGCCGAGGCCATCAGGTCGGCGAGCTCGATGTCATCGGCACCGCCGGAGCTGAGCACGTCGATCTTGGCGCCGGGCAGCTTGGCCACCGACATCGAGGCGTCGGCCGAGGTTTCGATATCGGTCGAGCCGTCATGGAAAAATCCGAGCGGGGTGCCGTCCTTGTAGAAAATCAGGGCGATCTTTTCGTCGGTATAAATTCGCAGGCAGCCGCTCATCTTGTCGGCCTTGAATTTGCCGAGCAGCGACTTGATATCGATCAGCTTCAGCTCCTGCCCCTTGTACAGGGTGTCACCGTGCAGCAGGGCATGAATACTCATCGCCAGTTCAGTCGAAAGCTTGTAGATATCAAGGGTCATCCGACCGGCGAGGGAGAGTTCGAAGATCCGGGCGATCGCGTCGTAGGCGATAAGTCGCTCGCTCCCCTCCTCGTAGAGGGCGCTGATCAGCTTGCCGGAGCTGAAAATAATAACCCCGGTGCCGTTGGCGGCTTCAAAGCGGAGGTACCCGGTAAAGCTCCCTTTTTGCAGCTTTCCCAACGCCTCCGGCAGGTTGATTTTGCCGGGGTTCACCTTCTCCCGGACCGGGTTTCCACGTGGTAAAAGAATCATGATTCCACTTCTTGTAAAACGGGGCAGTCTGCCCCGGAAAAGACATTTATTCAAACATGGGAGTTTTATATGAAACCCGGTGGCATGTCAATGTTCATATCTCATTTCCCGCACCGTTTTCGGCCCGATCAGGGCTTGCGTCCATCGACGACCGCCGTGTCCGGGCTCACCCTGCGTACCGTGATATCGGTAAAGCCGGCGTCCGTCATCCAGCCGGCGATTTCGTCCTCGCTGTAGGCGCGTCCCCCTTCGGTCATGACCAGCATGTGCACGGCGAAAATCGCGGCAGTGGTCGGTGCCGTTTTGGTACCATCGAGCAGGAATTCGTGCACCAGCAGACGCCCTCCCGGGTTGAGCGCGGTAAAGCTGTTTTCGATCAGCTGCCGACAACCCGCCTCGTCCTGGGAGTGCAGTATCTGCGAAAGCCAGATCGCATCGTTGCCGGCCGGCAGTACGCGATCGTGGAAGCTGCCCGGGCAAAAGGCGACCCTGTCCGCCAACCCCCACGCTTCGAGGTTGGCCCGGCCGATCTCCAGCGCATCCGGCAGGTCGAACAGCCTGATCTCGTTGATATCGGGCCAGGCCCTTTGCACGGCGGCGGCGTAGGTGCCGGGGCCGCCGCCGAGATCGAGCAGGGTCTCGACGTTACCCAACTCGAGCTGGGGCACGACCTGCGGCGCCAACTCCCTGGTCACATCGTTCATGCCGCGGATGAAGGCATCGGTCCAGTCATCGTCATCACCGAGCGCCTTATCCTCGGCAACGAAACTGTTCTTTCCGCTCTTGAGGATATCTCCAAGGTTGTTCCAGGCCGACCAGCAGTGATGGATGTGACGAAAGATGTGCCCGCGATACTGCTCCTCGTCACCGAGGGACTGATGCACCACCGGCAGGTTACTGAAACGATCCTCTTTTTTGACCAGGAGACCGAGTGCGACCAGGGCGTTGAGCAGCAGTTCGAGTGCCCGCTGATCAACATCGAGCGCGGTCGCCAATTCATCGACGCTGTTGGAACCATCACCGATCTGCAGGAACAGGCCGAGATCGTTCGCCGTCAAGAAAATCTTGGCCGCCTGGAACCCTCCGGCCAGCCTCTGGATATCGCGGTATGTTTCAACCATGTCGTTTCTCCCTTTCGATCAGAGCTGTTCGCGCAACCGCAGGTCGGCGAGAACCTTTTTCCGCAACACCGAAAACCGGTGCGCGCCTTCATCCTCGAGAAAAAAGAGCGGCGGTTCCGGATCGAGCGCCACCAGGATCATCTCGCGAAACATTTCCGAGTCGTCCCGCCCGGTCGCCGCCCGCATCATCTCCATGATCCGGGCGGAGGTCTCCAGCGTTACGTTCTCGGTGACAATTTCATCGCCATCCTCGTCATAGAGCGAGAGTGAAACGTCACCCTCCTCCCCGATCAGACCGGTATCGGGGAGAGCGAAAAGGACCCCACCCCGTTCCGGCATCAGCATCTGCGCCTCGGCGTTGACCAGCAGCTGGTCAAGACAGCTGTTGTGAAAAAAACCGGTCTGATGGTGGCGCAGATCCTGGTAGAAGAAACCGTCCTGGCCGGTGACCCTGAGGCCGCAACCGGGGCACTCACCGCTCAGGTGACTCGCCCGCCCGGGCGGCATATCTTCGACCGCAGCCAGCAACCGGACCGGAGGCTTGCGGTCGGGTTGACGGCTCTTTGAATACTGGCTGTTGACGAAAGCGGCGAGGTCGCGCATCTGCCCATGCACCCGGGTGCCGCGGGCATGGGTCAGAACCGGGTAGATCCGGCTGCTGAAGTGGGTCGTCAGGCTCTCAACCTTCGGGCTCTTCGAGACCAACGTGTCGACCACCTGGAAATCGCGTTCCCCGGCCGAATAGACGAGAAAATCATGAATACCGATATCCTTCTCCTTGAGCCGGGTCCGGCCGTCGATCAGGCTCGGCACCAGCCAGAGCCGCTCCGGGTCGTTGCCGTCATCGGCCATCGCCTGCTGCAGGGCGGCGACATTGACCAGCGAGGGCCGGTCCTTGACCGGGACCAGCACCAGGTCGGCCGCGAGCAATGCGCTGCGGGTAAAATAGTCAAGAATCGGCCGGGTATCGATGACCAGGATACCGGAGAGATCGCCCCGCGCCAGAACCCGGCCGAGATGGGCGATATTGTCATCCGGCGGTTCGAGGTTCCGCTCCGAGACCATAAACTGGACCCCGTACTCGCCCATCTGGACCAGCGCATCGAGGCTTTCGTCGGAAAAAATACGGCTGACCGACGCGCCCCGGTGGTTGCCGATGGCGAACATGTTGTCGACGCTGAAATGATTATCGAACGAAAAGATGGTGACCGGAAGGTCCTCGTTCAACGCCTTAAGGTAGACCGCCAGATTGGTGGCGATGGTGGTCTTGCCGACCCCGCCCTTCTCGCTGGCGACGGTGATAACGAACAGCCCGGTATCTTCCATGACACCTCCCGTGTTCCGTTGATAAATGCTTTACAGCCGTGATGCGCGTTACGGCCGCGATCTCAGGCCGACTCTGCCAGGTTCAGCTCCTCCCAGCGAGCGTAGAGTTCGGCAACCTCGTCCTGCAGCGCCTGGTGTTCGCCGCTGACCTGCTTCCACTTCTCCTGGTCCTGGTAGAGCTCCGGGTCGGCCATCCGTTGCTCCAGTTCGGCCAGCCCCCCCTCTTTCTCTTCCAGCAACGCCTCGATCTCGGCGATCTCCTTCTTCCGCCGTTTCTCCTGCCGTTGCTTCTCTTTGCGTTCGGCATGAGATTGGGCCCGTTCAGTTTTGCTGCCGCCGGAAGTTCCCGCCTGTGCCTGCTGTTCGACCCGTTCCCGGCTGTGGCTGCTGTCGCCCGCCTTCTCCTTGGCCCGCAGGAAATCCTCGTAGTTGCCGTGATAGGAGGTGACAGCCCTGTTACCAACCTCGAGCACCCGGGTCGCGAGCTGGTCGACGAAATAACGATCGTGCGAAACGAAGATGATGGTACCGCTGTATTTTTTCAGGGAATCGAGCAGGACCTGTTTCGAATGGATATCGAGGTGGTTGGTCGGCTCGTCGAGCAGCAGCAGGTTGGCCGGCCGCAACAGCAGCTTGGCCAGGGCGAGGCGGTTGCGCTCGCCGCCGGAAAGAACCTTTACCGGCTTTTCGACGTCGTCACCGGAGAAGAGAAAAGAACCGAGAATATTACGCAGCTTCGGCACCATGTCGAACGGGGCGTCGGCCATGATCTCACCGATCACGTCGCGCGTCGGATCGAGTTCTTCGGCCTGGTCCTGGGCGAAGTAGGCCTGGTGCAGGTTATGCCCCTCCTGTCGCTCGCCACCGGCAGGCTGTTCGATCCCGGCGAGCAGCCGCATCAGGGTCGACTTGCCGGCACCGTTGGGACCGACCAGCGCTACCCGCTCCTGCTGCTCGATCACCAGGTCGACATCCTGCAACACCTGCAGCTCGCCGTAGCGCTGGCCGGCACCGTGCAGTTCGAGGGCGATCCGTCCCCCCTTCGGTGGCGGCGGAAAGGCAAAAGCGATCTTCTTTTTTTCGGGCGGCAGAACGATCCGCTCGATTTTCTCCAGCTTCTTGACCCGGCTCTGCACCAGCGAGGCCTTGTTCGCCTGGTAACGGAAACGGTTGATGAAGGCCTCGGTCTTGGTGATCTCCTCGTCTTGCTGGCGTTTCGCCTCACGCAGGGCGGCGATCCGCTCGTCGCGGGCGACCAGGTAGCGGCTGTAGTTGCCGGGGTATTCGGTGAGACTGCCGTTCCAGACCTCGACGATCCGGCCGACCACCTTGTCGAGAAAGAAACGGTCGTGCGACACCAGCACCACCGCGTGCGGGTAGGCGAGCAGGTAATCCTCGAGCCAGTCGCGCGCCGGCAGGTCGAGGTGATTGGTCGGTTCGTCGAGCAGCAGCAGGTTGGGGCGTTGCAGCAGTAGCTTAGCCAGGGCGATCCGCATCTGCCAGCCGCCGGAGAAGTTTTCGCAGGGCCGTTCGAAATCGTCGGTCGAGAAGCCGAGTCCGGTCAGGATCTTGCCGACCTCGGCCTCCATGGTGTAGCCACCCCGCTGCTCGAACTGCTCCTGCAGCTCGGCGTAACGGTCCATGTCGTCCTGGCTGTGGTTCTCGGCGATCGCCTGTTCGAGTAAGCGCATCTCAGTTTCGATCGCCAGCAGCTCCTCGAGTGCAGAGTGGGTCTCCTCGAACAGGGTCCGCCCCCGGTGTTCCAAGCCCTCCTGCGGCAGGTAACCGAAGGTCGTCCCCTTGGCGATCTGCAGAACGCCGTCGTCGTAATCGGCCCGGCCACAGAGTAGTTTGAGCAGGGTCGACTTGCCGGCACCGTTGTCGCCGCACAGGCCGATCCGGTCGGACGGACGGATATGCCAGTCGATTCCGGCGAAGATCCGTCGGTCGGCAAAGTCTTTTATAATTCCTCTGAGCTGCAACATCGCCCTGTTATATCACAGCCGTTCCTCCCGGGGAACGAAGAATCAATTAAAAAGCTCCGTTATTCCGCACTCATAGACTGTTCAAAGCAATGATTTCCTGCTATAGTGGCTCTGGTAAAGCGGTTGTCTCCGCCATTTCGAATGAGCGTTGAGACCCAAACCGCCTGAAACGATTTCGCGCGGGGTGGAAATTTGACTCCACCGCCGTTTGGCAGCAATCAGGCTGCCGGCATAATATTGAGGGACGGCGATCCGTTCGCGCCCGGAAAGTTTACAATCAAATGAGCAAGAAAATGTTGATTAATGCCACCCATCTCGAGGAGAGTCGGGTGGCCATCGTCGAGGACGGTTTATTGACCGAACTCGACATCGAAATCGCAGGTAGCGAACAGAACAAGGGGAACATCTACAAGGCGACCGTGGTCCGCGTTGAACAGGGACTACAGGCCGCCTTTGTAGATTACGGGGCGAACCGTCTCGGCTTTCTGCAGATCGGCGAACTGCATCCGTCCCTCTTTCTAAAAAAGGAGGGAGACGGTGGCGGTCGCATGCGCATCAACGAGGTTCTGAAGCGTGGCCAGGAGTTGATGGTGCAGATCGTTCGCGAAGAGCGGGGGACGAAGGGGGCCGCCCTGACGACGAACCTCTCCCTCCCCGGCCGTTACATGGTCCTGATGCCGGACAGCACCACCAAGGGAGTCTCGCGCAAAGTCGAGGATGACGCCAGCCGGAAGAAACTAAAGGAAGCGATGGCCTCGCTCAAGATTCCGGAGAACATGGGGTACATTGTTCGCACCGCCGGGATCGGCCAGAAGGTGACCGAGCTGCGGCGCGACTTCAAGTACCTGACCAGCATCTACAAAAAAATTCTACAGACAAGCAAGAAAGAAAAGGCACCGGCCCTGCTCTACCAGGAGTCGAACGTCGTCATCCGCTCGATCCGCGAGTACTTCAGCCCCGACATGGACGAGGTCCTGATCGACGACCCGGAGGTATTCAGCGAGGCCCAGGAATTTTTCAAGGCGATCATGCCGTCACAGGTCAAAATCCTCAAGCAGCACCAGGAGCGACGTCCCATCTTCTCCCGCTACCAGGTCGAGGACCAGATCGAAACCATTACCAGCAACAAGGTCCAGCTCCCGTCCGGCGGTTCGATCGTCATCGACCAGACCGAAGCGCTGGTCGCCATCGACGTCAACTCCGGTCGCCTCTCCTCCGAAAAGGGGATCGAGGCGACAGCCTTCAAGTCGAACATGGAAGCGGCAGCCGAAGTAGGTCGCCAGCTGAGGCTACGCGACCTCGGCGGACTGATCGTCATCGACTTTATCGACATGCGCGAACGCAAGAACAACCGCGAAGTCGAAAAGGCACTGAAAAACTCGCTCAAGAACGACAAGGCTCGGCTCACCGTCGGCAAGATCAGCCAGTTCGGCCTGCTCGAGATGAGTCGACAACGGATGCGACCGACCCTGGCCGAAGGGGCCTACCTGACTTGCCCCAACTGCCTCGGTAGTGGCCGGGTCAAGAGCGCCGAAGCCCAGGCGGTCGCCGCCCTGCGCCAGATTCACACCGCCTGCGCCAAGGGGCGGGTCGATAAAGCTGAGTTGCACGTCCCGAGCGAGGTAGGAAACTACCTGCTCAACACCCGGCGCGAAGAACTGGTCGAGATGGAGAAACAGCTCAAGCTCTCGATCACCATCAGCGGCCATTCCAGCTACACCGACGGCCAGACCGAGCTGAACATCATCCGTCGTGAGCACCGCGACGAGGACATGCAGGGCGACACCCCGGCGGCCGCTCCACAGAACGGGGTCGAAGAGAAGAAAGAACCGGCAAAGAAGAGATCACGACGCTCACGGCGCAAGCCGGAGAACAAGCCGTCCGAACAGGCGCAGCAAGAGCCGACACCGGACACTCCGGAAACAGAAGAGAACCAGCAGGCTGCGGCCACAACCGAATCGAACAACAAAGAAGAAGCCGACACGCCGAAACCGAAGCGCCGCCGCCGGCCGCGTCGTCGTTCATCGGCAAAACCGGCACCGCAACCGGACGAAGCACCAACTGTTGAAGCTGAGAAGTCGGCAGAGAAAATCACCGAAACGGCCCCGGTAGAAAAGACGGAAGCAGCGGCAGCGACCGATCAAAAAACCGCTTCAGCCGAACCTGAAAAGAAAAAGGCGGAAGAGGAATCCAAACCGGCTCCGAAAGGGAAGCGTCCACCCCGCCGGCGACCGGCGAAAAAGACCGAGGAGAAAAAGGAGACGCCGGAACCCGACAAGGGTGAAGAAAAGGCCAAGAGTGAAGAGAAACCAGCCGAAAAACCGCAACCCAAGCGATCCTTCGCCGAACCATTCATGGAACCGCTTAAATCGGGTGGCGACGATAACGAGTAGAAACAGAGAAAGGGGCAGAATTCAATTCTGCCCCTTTTTAGTCTGGATCGTGCCTAAGGACTGTACCTTTCACTTCTCTTTCACCGCATACTAAAAATCCTTAGATAATATAAGAATGTGCTCTAAGTTGAACTGCCTCGGGAACGAGGCATTGCTCTCGCGCAAGAACCTCATCCAGAAGGTTGCGCCTCAGCTATATATTTTCAATTTCAGGGTTTGTAGCAACTCGCTTGGGAACTCCCATGACCAAACTGAGCTCATCGCGTCCGGCTCACTCCAGGCGGGGTCTGCCTCAAGTTTCTCCAAACTCCTGCAAAATGTTTTTATCATTTTTGAACCCTCACATTGATGTTGAAGCAAAGGCTCATTCTCTTCAGCAGATGCGACGACAAGATCTATTTCATTATTGACGCTCTTAAAAGTCCATTCTACCCATGCGGGTTCAAGTGACCACGCTACAACACCCTCTATACTTCCTGCGAATAAATCCAACAGGACTTTGACCAACTCATACAGTGAATTGCAAGGAACGTCCGAAACCTCAAGCTCAATGTCATACTCAGATGAAGACAGTTCTATTGCCAGCCAGCCATGATCTGGAGTGCCAAATTGAAGAGTTAAATCATCCATTTTCCCCATTGAGATGTTCTTCATTTATTGAGAATCTAACGTCTCTTGTGTTGTCCTATTTTATAACTTTCTTTATGCCCTAAGTTTTACCAAACCACCGACTAAACATTTCTGCGACCGGATTCTTTCAGTGACTACTTGCCTTCAGGCTGGATATAAGGCTTATACATCAGCGCAATATAATATGACCTTCCCGGGCTGACGGTTTCGGCATAAACTTCAACATCGAGGGTCGGAAGAATCTCAAACAACCTGTTGATATCACAGTTTTGAAATGAGGACTGCCAGTTTGACTCGAACGTCTCATCCGAAGCCGAACTTCCCTTTAATTCTTGGTTTCGTTGAAGCGCTATGTGACAGTCTCCATCCCGGAAAATGAGATCACCCGACGAAACAGCTTCTAAAGTTGACCCAGTACCGGAACCGTGCATTATCTCAGTGAAAGTACCCTTAACTAGAAGCGACTTGCCAAAACGTTTTTTCCAGTAAGATTCGGTCACTTGCGGAGCTTCTTCTTCCGGATCGGAGATTGTTTCATCTATCATCTCCTGCCAGAACTTTCTAGCTGCTTCTTCCTGTCGGGCTGCGACCTCATCCTTAATAGAAGGAGATCCGACCGCTTCACTCTTATTTTGCCCCGCCTCCGGCTCACCGGAACTCATATAAACCGTTCCCTCACCATCTGCCATCCACCGCAAAGCATCGAAAACAGCCCTCGTACGGCCGTCTCCTATCCCGACAAATAGGTTCGTTTTATCGTCAGCGGCGAATCCCGAGCAAATCCAGTCCGGAGCCTGAACATCGGGAGCATCGGGAAAAACACATGTTTTACTGTCTGCTTCAGCAAAGGCAATTGAGCAAAGCAATAGGTAGCCACAAAAAAAACAATTCAGAAATTTGAACATTTCAAAACCTTTCGTATGAAAAAAGCCAACCATATAGACATGGATGGCTTTGAATTCTGTTTAGCTCCCTCCCCATGCAACCCGGCTGTCACAGTAAGACCATTGGCTTTGCGTCACTGAATTGCTTCAGTTTTGCTCTCTGGAAAATCAATGTAACACAAATATGCAAGATGACATATGTTCTTTTTGCCTGATATATTTCCTTAATAGCCACGGGTGATGGGGTTTTTAGGTTTTTACTAAAAGCCCTCCTCCAACTTTTAGGTGTTCAGTAATAGCCCGTTAAACACTTTCCCTAAAATAGACTGCAATTTGAGAATGGCGAAAGCCTCTCACCTGTCGTGATAAATAAAAAAACTATGTTATCGGAGGGGTAATCATGCAAGCATAAATCGCAATATCATTGTCAATTCAAGTTTTCGATGTTAATATCCACTCACTAATCAATATTTTTTGTTTTGTTGGTTGGAGGGGCCGACAAACAAAAGATATAAAGCAATAATGAATACCACTCCAAAGAATAATTGAGGGTGGTTTTTTATTGGCAAACTTCTACATACTCTCGAATTAACCGCAACCTGCCATTACTAACTCAGGAGACTCACATGACCAGAACCGCTACGATTGTAATTTTTTTATTGTTCATTTCAATTTCATCTTTTGCAGACAGCCCGCAGCTTCAACAAATGAAAGACATGATTAAGCAGATGGAAAAAAGCGGCAATGTCCCACCGAGTCTTTATAAGATGGTGAAAGACCTTGAAGAACTTGAAAAAGAAAATGGGCCTGCTGACTTGAGTAGCCTTAAAGTTGAGGAGGAAGACTGCACCGACGATCTTCTTGCAGGGGTATGGTATGCAAACAATGGACTGACAAAGCTTGAGCTATTAGACGGTGGGCAGGCAGTCTTAAAAAATGACGATGTGACCGGACAATATGAAACGGATGCTCGATTCAAATGGAGCTCATCTTCTGCAGGATTTACTGCAGATTATAGTAAATCAAAAGGTGGATATGTCAGAGTAATTGAAAAAAGAACGGGCAAAGCACCTGTAGGATCGAACGAATATCGCTACCCTAAAACAGATACTGTCCGTTGTCGATATATGGGTAATATGCTCGATATTGGATACACAATATACAATCGATAATGTAAAACATTGCTTCGGGAGCAAGGGGGCGAGGTTCAAATCCTCTCGTTCCGACCAATTATAAAAAGAGCGATCCTAATCAGGGTCGCTCTTTTCTTATATATCTACTATTGTTAATCAGAGGTTGAATTGCCCCCTGTTTTGATGTTTCCTATAAATCCTGCAATTCAAAAGAGAATAAAGCCCCTCACCGAACAAGCCTTCCCTCCCGTCGTGCTTTTTTAATTTCCTCGGATGTGGCTAGCCGGCAGGAATACCCCTGACACAAACATGACTGACATGGATCACATCTAAATGAGATCATGCGACCAGTACACTCACCACTGCAATATTGTTTAAATAATGAATCCTCTCCGTCGTCAACACCTTCTTTTGGTGCTGCACAAATCACAAACTCCCCCATGATCCCTCCTTATAAAATTAATCTTTCAATTTAAAATAGTGAAACGTCACTCGTCAGTCGTGATATTTAAGCTACATTTTTGAAAGTATAATAACTTCAAATATGATCTCCTCATCTGGAATATTTCGCCCTTGATCAAAGTGACGATAAACTCGGATTTGGAATAAATCTCCTACCTCAACAGGGAGAAATTCCTCCGAGACACGAACCTGCTTATAAAAATTACCAGATTCAACGAGATCAACACTTTGCCCTGCTGTTTGTTGATGAACTTTTACAACTCTAGCTACTACATCGAGTTCGTTATAGCCGGGAATGTAAGTGCGACAGCCAACAGTGATGACTATTATAAAAGTAAGAACTAGACCACATAAATAAGAGCGCCAATTCATAAGTACATTCCTCCATTTATTCTGCAATTTGGGAGTGGATAACACCTCTCACCAATCGTGATTTATAAAAGCACCAACACTGTTTTCAACTTGTTCATTCTAACTTCTTAACTCCCAACACATTTGGGACAGGCCAAGCAGCTCCATTATGATCATGTTCGGTAAATCCCGTTTCATAGCTACCGAACTTCTCATATGTTTGACCGTCGATATTAACGAACATTTGCGCTTCCGGACCACCTTCCAGATGTTGAGCGGCAACTAAGTTGAGGTCAAGTGAAAGGAGTTTGTTGTTAAAGTCGTGCATGCTCATCGGCGCCCGGCAAAAAATAAACAGGATGCGCCCCATCGAATCCTCGCCGAGGGCGACCTCACTCCAGGCTTTTTCCTGCTGACTCCAACGATTTTGACCAGGCTTCTTGATCAGTCTCAAATTCTGAACAACAGAACTGTAATCTTGCAATATCGAATCAACGCTCACTCCCGGGACATCTAGATCAAACATACAAAAAGGTGGCAAACCTTCTCGCCGTGGATCGAACGCGGCGACAGACTTATATGAATTGACATGACCACTAAGAACCTGGTCGCGCACCTGCATGAAACCGAGATGCGTACGATGGTCCTGGCCAAACATCCCAGCATTAATTACAGCTGCTAACTTCCGATTCCAACTCCACTCACGCGCCGTCATTCCGCCCGAATCTGAAGCGAGCATGGGGGTGGCAATATCCAGACCCCACTTTTGCGGATCAACCCGCAACACTGTGATATCCGTGTCTGAAACAGGGACGGGCGAATTGACTTCAAACCGTGCGACCTGCATGCCGGGAGCAAGAATTTCCCAAGCAGTCTCAGCAATCGATACACAAGGCAAAAAAAGCTGTAGGCACACTCCGAATAATAGAAACAGCCAACTAATAAATCTCATAAAAACCAGATTACTCACCACAAAATTCTAGAGAAGAAAAGGAACTGTCAATGCAACAACAAAAACGACAACAGGTAACGCATACAACATAATCTTGCCAGGTCTACTTTGCGCTACCCTCTCAGGCCAGCTTGGCTGCATGAAACTGAAGACCACCCCTTTTCCCTCATACCATTCAAGACTCCACATCATTCCAGCGCAAACATATATAACTGAAGACGCAAAGATGTTAGGCAGCCAGGTCATGGGATAGTAGCCGTCTTTCAAAAGCATATACAGATCGTATGACCAACTTACCGTGAACATCCAGACGCAGGCAGCGATATAGGTTTTAGTCCAGGACGTCTTGCCACGTAACTTCAGGAAGAGAGTGCCGATTGCCCAAGGTGCAGTGAGATATGCCAACACGCACATCATGGTTGAATCGTAATAGTCCCAAGTTGGATCTCCAGTGTAAGGTGCAATCACAGCCATGCCGATTGTCCCGACTACGAACGTAACGACCTTCCAAGGCTGGAACAGTAGTTGCCAATAGTCTCTTTTGAAAAGTTCAAGAGACCTTCTTTTTTTATACAGGAGAACCCCAGCGAGTACGCAGGCCAGAAGGTAAAAGAGGATATAAGCTTTAAAAGGGAGTGTAAGAGTCATATAAGGGAATCTAGCACTGAGAATGCGTTGAGCAAATACCAGGGTTCATTTGACAATCTAACTTCTGGGAAAGTTGAATACACTTTCTAAAAAAAGTAATTTCCCAACACTCTCTTGTGCTGACAAAACTCATTGCGTAACTACCTCTCCTTTATTGTGCCAATTACCTGGAAGTTTCAACCCGAAAAAATCCAGCTTTTCAGTATTAAAATAAAGAATAGGTGACTCTGTAAAGCGGATTGGCATATCAGCCGGAGATTCATTTGAAAGAAGTATTTTTGAAGCCATCTCAGCAGATATACGTCCAAGTTCTTCATAATCAAAGCCAACTGAAAAAACAGCACCATTAACTACAGAACTCTTATTGGAACTAAAAATAGGGACCTTATATTCTGTTGAAAGTTTGCTGATGGTAGAAAACGCTTGTTGGTCTACTGCATCCATCGGCACGTAAAGCGCATCAACACGACCCGCAAGCCGAGAAAAAGCTTGTTCAACGTCATCTTGTTTAAACACGGGAACAGTTTTAAGCATCAACCTTCTGGCTCGGCATTCTCTCAAAATGCGATTAGAAATCTCCTTAGCGTTGTCTGTATTGGGATTAAAAATCATACCGACATGCCTTACCTTTGGGATCAACTCTATCAGGTAGTCAAGTTGAGCTCCAATCGGGCTAAGATCACTGGTACCCGTTATATTCCGTCCTAATCTTTTCCAGTTGGGGCCCGCAAGGTTTTTTCCAACTTCGTTCCAGTCACTAAGTATTCCTGCAGAAACCGGATCAGTTGCCCCCAACACAATAGGAACCGACTTTGTTTCATTCGCTACAGATTGAGCTTGTTCAGCACCAACAACAAAAACCAGATCATAATCGTTATTGGCGAAAGATTGGGCCATTCGGTATGTTTTCATTGGGTTTTCTTCGGCAACCTGAAGGATGAAGGTTGCTTTCCCATTGAGCAGTTCAGAAAGTCTCAACTGGAATCGCGATATCATCTTGTCAAAAATGGGATGGTGGCTGCCTTGGAATACGCCTATCTTGAATTCTTTAGGAGTCGTAGATTCTTGTGCGCTTGCTTGCTGGGAATAATGAAAAACGCCTAAAACAATCAGCAAAACAAAAAAACATAATGGTTTTCTTTTCCAACAAAAACTCATTTCCAACTCCCATTTAGAATAGCCTTAATATTAAGCAATTAAACAACGACTCCCGTCGAGTCGGGAGGAAAGAAAAAGCGCCTTTTATGATTAACACTAGCCGCGGAGCGCAGAATACTTCAAACAATAAAGAAACTATTTTACTTGGCTACAGATCCCCGCAGATCCGGAATCCATTTCATTTGCAATACACCCAAATTGCAAAGAACAATCAAACAAATGACCGTTTCTTAAGTATGTAGTTTAAATGGCTTCGAAAGAATAATTACCATTTAGGACGACGACATTCGGGGGCCTTTTGCTTTCCGAAAAAAAATCATAACCTTTCTTCAGGTTCTGCCAAAATGAAAACCATTTTGACTCCTCATGACGAGCCATATTCTCTTCCGTCATTCTGAAGGGAAAGATATGAACCCTGAAGAAAGGTTGTCCGTTTCGTAAAGCTGCATCGATAATCGTATAGATTTCTTCAATCTGCTCATCCGTCATCGCGTAACATCCGATTGAAACACAATCCCCGTGGACCATGATAGCGCTGCCGGTTCTTCCCTGGCTCCGATCGTATACATTTGGATAGCCGATATTGAAAGATAAGTAAAAGGTACTGTAAGGATTAAGTTGGCGAGGTGTAACAAAATAAAACCCCTCAGGACTCTGATTGTCGCCTTCCCTGAGTTTTGGCCCGAGATCTCCAGAGTAATAACAAATCGGGTAAGTTTTGAATAACTTAAAAATATCGTTTTTTTCGACCCAGAGTTCCAACTCTGATGATTCTTTGAAAATCCGAATATAAACGGGCATCCCGAGAAGCAACCCTTGATTTTCTAATTCGGGAAAAATTCTTTGAGAAGCTTCTGCGATCGCTTTTTTTGATCTTGTGCTTGAAGGTATCTCCACAGCAAAAGAGCTCGCACTTGCCAAAATCCCTATTAGAAAAAATAAAATAATAATCTGTCTCAAAAAACTTCCCCTCATGGATTCAATAACAGCGCAGAGTTGCCGATATTAATTGCCTCATTTTGGATAAAAACACCTAATGTACAAAGTGATTTGAATATCCCCTGCTTATTTTCCAAGAACAGTAAATCCCTACACACCAAAATATTTACCCTCCCGGTACTTCCTGGCAGTTGTTCAATTGAAAAACAACTAAAGGCTCATGATATACATTCGTTTTTTATTCAACCACAGCCTCAGAATGTTTTTTCAAAACGTCGGCACAGACCTTTTCCCACCGTGGCTCAATCACTCCAGGGCTTTCAATCAACGTGTCCATGAAAAGCTTCATCTCTGATTTAATCGACTCCATATCAGTGTAATTGTTTGCCGCCGAAAGCATTTCTATACCTTTTGTCTTGTACTCCACGGAAACCTCAGGCTCATCCTCTTCGAACATACTGGCACCGACAAGGTACAAACCCCCACAGCGTATCAACTGATCAGCGATTGGCACTTCCTCTGTTGAAGGATTTCCCAAAACCGGAGAGCCTGCCAGTAGCAGAACCATAATTGAAGTCAAAATTTTATATTTCACAGCTCACACCTCGGCCACGTAGATCAAATACTTCATCACAATAGCCCCAACGACTCGAATGTCGTGCCGTCTTCGCACGGATCAAGCGCTGTTAATGCGTTATCGTAGAATCGTTTAAACACATCAAGAGGAATTTCATTTTTGAAGGTGGTTAGGCTGACGGTATTATCCTCGTCACAACGGGAGATCACTGCGACGATATCGCCATCCGAGTTTAACAGCTCCAAATTCATCGTGTCCCGATCAATATCTGATGCAAGCTGATAGCTCCAATTTTCTGTTTCAGGCGAAACCCTGCAGATCGCGACCAGACATTCTTTCTCAGACAGAAGGCGTTTCTGACAACGTACCGTTTCCCCCGGCTTGAACTTCCAGTGTTCGCCCTCCGGGACAACGGTCTTCTGCGGAATCAAATACTGGTCTTCTCTAACATGATGTGATTGAACAGGTCGCCAGCTATTTGGCCCTTCGTACATAAGAAAGATATGTATTTCAGCCATAAAGGTCTCTCTCCTTCAAAAACTCAACAACTTCCGCAATATCGTATTCCTCGAGAATAATAGCCAAACACTCTTTGCGGTCTTCATCCTCCTCTTTGAGAAACAGCTCTGTCAACCGTACAACTAACTCAGGGTGTTTCTGTAGAACCCTGTCAATCGCAGCATGTGTTTCACCCTGGTCACCTTCGGCAAAAATCTCTTCAAAATAATTCAAGACATTTTTGAATTGCTGTTCCAATAGCCCCTCCTACTCAAGCAACACCGGCTCACCGACCTGAGCCAGCTCGCCTGTTGCCGCATCGAGAGAATACGTTATGGAATAGGTTCTTATTTCGCCTGAAGCTACGTTGTCCACCGACAGCTCCTTATCCGTATTGAACAGCAGCTTGTCGCCCTGCCAGCGCATCTCCCAGAGACTTCCCGGATAAGGGTCGTAACCTGCCATGTAACGGGGCTTCCTTCCCTGGCGGAGCTCCGCAAGGGTTATGATGGCAAGATACGGGTGCCCTTCTCCGCCATTTTCTTCGAGAGCAGCGTACATCTTGGATGGTGAGACCAGCATCGTGTTGATCTCTGAGCCATCCCCCATGCCGGCAACCTCTTGACGACGCCCCCCTTTTAAAAGATAGACCTCGTTTTCGTAGTAGTTCCCATATTCAACATAAGTGTACGCCCAACAAAATGAAGTCTCTTCTTCAAGACCAACCTCGACACAGTTCAGTTCATCGAGGGATATATGATTGTTTTGCCGTGCGCATGCACCGAGCAAGAGGAGTGCGGCGGCAAGATACGCAGCTGTGAGTATCTTCTTCATTTCTTTACAACCTTAAATTCTACCCGCCGGTTTTTCGCCCAGGCCTCTTCAGTATGTCCGGCAGCAGCAGGAAATTCTTCACCGTAACTGATTGTCTTCAGCCTTTTATTCGGTAGACCTAATGCCAGCAGATAATTTTTGACCATGTCCGCCATGCGTTCACCAAGCGAAAGATTATATTCTGCTGTCCCCCGCTCATCAGTATGGCCGGAAAGCTCTACCACCCAATCATTGTACAGTTTTAAAATCTTGGCGTTTTCCTGGAGCTTTTCCCGTTCCTTGACACTCAGAGCAGCACTGTTGTAATCGAAATAGACGGTCTGCAAATCAGAAGGTTCGAGCAGCAAATAAGTCACATCATCGTCAAAACTAAATGACCCTGCCGAGGGGTAATAGACAGCTTTGTTTTTATTAAATATCAAGAACGCCGGGGAGGTAATCCCCTCCCTAAGAAGAGGGATCGGTCCCGGGCCGACCATTCCATCAGGATTGTTTTTTTGGCCATAGACTATTGTGATAACATCCCCTTCAGACAGGCCACTCGCAGTCCTTGCAATCGACATGACCTGAGCCTGCATTTCCACAAGCAAACCATCTTCAACATCTTCGCGGCTTGTTGATAGGACCTTAACCACAAGCTTTTCGGGAGAATCCTGCTGGGATTCTGCATAAGCGTATGGGGGCAACTCAGCAGTCGCTTGCGTTGCAAAAATGCTTACAATGAGAATGACAGACCAACATCCAATATTAGCAATGTGCTTTAAGCGGCTCATGGGAAATTCCTTGTATCGGCGATGATCATGAAAGCAGCCAGACATACTGTCATACCGACAAACACGACGTAAGAAATCACTTTTTCACTTTTGCTGTAATGATTCTGAAGAATCAGAGCAAGTATCCCCTGCCCTGCCCAGAGTGGTGACATCACCAATGCGGTCCCTACAAAAAAAGCGATGGCATAGCCAACGCTAAAAGGAAGAAGCAGAATTGCGCCACCGACTGCCACGACAACAAAAGCCATAGCTGTGGTATAAAGCCCCAGTCGGAATCGTCCCCAATCAATCAATTTAAAGGCACCCTTCAATCAGGCTGACGGTGGAAGGTTTGCCGATACGAAAGCTCGAGATACGATAATCATCAAATAAGATCTGACCATCGAGAGCTTCGATTCTTTTTTGTGCGTGTGTTTCAAACAGCAGCCGATTGCCGCCGTCGACCTTCACCGATACATAGTGAGCCCCTCTGCCGTAGGGATGTTCCCGAATGCGAACCTTCGGTTTGAATTTTGACTGGATCTCATCTTCTTTGGAACCGACGGACAGACCGGACAGAGTTTTTATCTCTTGATCACGCACATCAATGCGGACAATCTGCCCGTCCTGCACCATATATCCCATAGAAGAATAGTCGCCATTGGGATAAACGTAATAACAGCCATCGTGCTCGACATTGTTATGACGCAGCAGGGGCATACCGATTAACTCAGATGCCTGCTGTGGTGTCATGCCGATTTTGACCGGGCCGAAGCCGTTGGCGTGGACATACAAAGGTGATGCTTCTCCCGCTATTGCAGTGCACCACATCATTAAAACCATCAAGAAAGCTAATAAATAGTTCGTTATCATTTCACAACTCACATCCAAAACCTGAGATATGTCTATTTTGACTATTTAATTACAAGAATTTATTGCATGCCTTACGGTCATCAAAAAGTCAATTTCAAGGGGTGCCAGAAATTCCAACTATCTCCTGTTTTTTAAGATCTGCTCCCAAAATTGCCAGGTTAAGACCATCTCCATCCTTGAACAAAATTCGCAATTCATCTTCTTTTGCAAATGAATCTATAATTTCAATAACATCAGCTGCGACCAATTCCATTCTGCTTCCATCAACCGTCATAACATACAGATTTTGACCTGAACCCATTTGGCCAGCTTCTCTTTCTTCTTCAACAATGGCCGCTACATATTGAGGGTCGTCAACCTGTGCTTGTTCTGATTTTCCGACATACCTGGCCGTGTTCCCGAGTTGGGGGATCAAGCGATATGAGATGAGTTCTTTCTCCCCATCGGCAAACGGATTGATAAAGCTCTCTTTTGTATGGTTATAAAAAACAATTCCTTCTGAAGATTTACCCTGCTTTCTGGTTCTGACATAGACGATTGAAATGTCACCATCGACCTTACTTGAATGAAATGTGACACTTGTCGGTATGGCCGCACTTTTCTTTTTCACCACACGCTTTACCGGAACCGGTTTTTTTATCTGATCTTTTTCATTGTCTGCATAAAATGCAATGGCCAATAAAAAACAGATGGCTATAGTCAAGGCAAAGAACAATAGAGAGTTCGCGCGATTGATGAATCTGAAAAACTTATTTATTCTCATGACCACTCCTGAATTAAATCGACACCATTTATTGCACTCACCATCCAATACAAAAGCCACCCACGTCTCCACATGGATGGCTTGAAATCCTGCTCAATTATCCCCCTCCATGCAACCCGGCTATCTCAGTAAGACCCGTGGCTTTGCGTCACTGAATCACTTCAGCTTTGCTCTTTGGAAGATCAATTTACCACAGGAATACTGAAAGACGAATATATTTATATTTCCCGCCCTCCCGGCATCTGGCGCGTTCCGGCCGCGAGTACCCGAATGCGCACCACCTCATCGGCACCCTGCTGGAACCCGGCATAGGCAATCGGCGACATTTCGGCGGCAACCGGATGCGCGGCCGAGAATATGAGGGCGAGAACTGCTGTCAGACAAACCGCGAGTCTACCGCATCGATGTATGAATCTTCTCTCCACTCGTCAATTCCTCAAAACACTGAAAATGAAGTCATCCCAAGCCTTATCGACCGGCCCGGTCAGGGCTGAAGCAGCCGAATCTCGAACCGACTCCGGGCCAGATCGAAAACCCCGACGCTCGGCGCCGTCCCCCGGAATTGATTACAGACCGAACCGGGGTTCAATATGTAGCGCCGTGCGGGGTCGAGAGCGAGCTGAGCAATCGCGCATTTTTCGACGTTTCCGTCGGCCCAGACGTACTGTTCCGCACGGTGAGTGTGCCCGACAACAAGTATCCGGACGACCGATTCTTCAAAAACCCGGCCCGCCGTATATTCATCGCGGATATAACCGCCGGCGGCGGTCAACCCCTCTCCCTTCTCCTTACTCAACGGATTGTCGTGAACGAGATAAAAATCGCCCCGAACGATCTGTCGCGGCAGCCCCTCCAGGTAAGACCGGAATCTCTGGTCGATGTGACTGCCGGTTGTCAGGGCAAGTTCATCGTGATAACCGACCACGCCTGTAATGTTGCGCCCGGTGAGCAATTCGAGTACCGCATTCGCCTCGGGATCATCTTCGATCAGGTCACCGAGATGGAAGATGCGATCGCAGTCTCGCAGCACGTCAAGCGCTCGGCACAAACCGTCTAAATCATTGTGTACGTCGGCCAGGAAACCGATTTTCCGAAGCTTTGCCACACTCCTCCTGATATTAATTCTGTTTCGATACGAAAAGAGCGATCGTAACGATCGCTCTTTTTAGTTCTTGCTGTCTTCTGGCAGTTTATTCAACCGACTCTTTTTTTGCACCCGGCTTCGCCTCCTGCTGAATCGCCTCGGTGTTCCTCTTCGCCCGTGCGATAATCTTCTCGACCATCTCCTCGAAGTCGGAATCGAGCTTACTGGTCAGGAACTTGCTGTCGAACATAGTATCGAGGTCAGCTCCGCGGGTTGCTTCGGTTTTCGGAACCGGAAGCGTATTCGCTTCCTTGAGGATCAAATCGATCTCCGCCAATAATTCATTGCGGATGAACTCCTTTTCGACCGTCTCATCAGTAATTCCCCGCGTCTTATCCTCTCCTGGCTTTTTCTCAGAATCAAGATAAGCAAACATAGTATCCCGAAGCTCTGAGAGCAGGGCGAATCGCTTGTTGAATGTCTCTATCTCCTTCTCAACGTCGGCCGTCGAAACCCGCTTCTCCTGTTTGCTGTAATATTTCGAGATTCCGGTATTAGCCTGGCTGAGCATTTTCTCGATTTCCTGATCAACCATGTTACCATTTTCAACCTCTTTATTGACTGGCTCCACCGGCTTGGCAGCGACCAGTTTCTCCATCTTCTTCTCGGCCTCTTTCAATAGCTCGGCGAGAATCCCCTTAGAACGCAGCTTCGCCGCTAACGCGTACTGTCCCCCCGGGAACGCCGCGATAAAACGCTGGAAGTCATAGAGATTGCTCGATTGCTTTAGTTTGCTCCAACTCTCTTTTTCGAGGGTAACCAGCTCGTCACCAATTCCTCGAAAGGTGTAATAATATGGTTTTCCGTTTTTCGTTGTACTCGTTATATAGGAAGGACGCAATGCATTGAAGTCAGGCTTCGCACCGGCATTCAGGCCGAAACTTTTAATAACACCATAATTACTCGAGCCACTGTCATACGTCTTCATCTTCGACAGGTCATTCTTGGTCATGCCGAAGTAGTCCATATAGGCCGGGGTAATGTTTTCTTTCCAGCTTTTCGGCACAGAGTACTGGGAAGGGTTATCTTTCCACCATGGCGTAATATTCGCCTTCCAACTTCTGGTCACAAGGTATTGGTCAGAAAATCCTCTCATCCGAGATGAGTATGGCTTGTACTGCAATTCAACTCGCTTCCGCCCGAAGCAATCGTATTTGGGTTCCCACTTTATCTTTCCGCTATCGGATTTGGACATACTCTTTACCTGCGGTGAAGCAACCTTAATACAGCTTCGAAACGATGGGGAGTAGTGTTGGACCAGCTTATACCCAGGCTCGCAGCTTCGCGGTCCGCTCCATGCGCTACGGAGATGTTCTCCTTTCTCCAGTTGACCGATTCGCGATAGCGCTATCTCCGCCTTCCCCCCATCCGGGAATAACTCCAGGAAATCACGATAATCATCAATACTCTCTGAATCCTCGATCAGTTCCCAAGCTGCGAGTTCACCTTCGGAGCTAACACCACGTCCTTGTCCCCAATTGATAATCGGTAGATTAGCATCGGAGAGGCTACGAGTCGTTCCTGACGACCCACCGGTATAGATCGAATACTGAAACATGAGATTATTACCCATACCATCAGCGCTCGTCACCTCAAAGCCATCCTCTTTCTGATACTTGTCGATCTGCTTCTCGGCGTCCGAGCGCTCCCTTGGGTTCGGGTCGTAACCGGGCGGCAGCCGGTCGGGTTCCCCCGGAGTGCCGAAAAGATTGTCAGACGGCGAACTCGGCGCCAGATCGGAGAGTTCGATATCGCCCCGCGCCGGCGCCTCCGCCCCATCTTCATCCTTGGCGGTCGTATCTGCGCCATCGACGCCCCGGTTGGGGATCGTCACCTGGATTCCTATTCCGCCGTTCGAAAACAGGGGAGAAACGGTCGTGTCCGCCGGGATATCGTCAATCCGCTTCTCGGCATCCGACCGTTCCCGCGGGTTCGGGTCGTAGCCTGGCGGCAACCGGTCAGGCTTCCCCGCGGTACCGAAAAGATTGTCAGACGGCGAACTCGGCGCCAGATCGGAGAGTTCGATATCGCCCCGGGTCGGCGCCTCCGCCCCATCTTCATCCTTGGCGGTCGTATCTGCGCCATCGACGCCCCGGTTGGGGATCGTCACCTGGACTCCTATTC
>PKTZ01000137.1 GCA_002868925.1 Desulfuromonas sp.
CGTGGATCATGCATGGGATTATGTCTGGTCAAGTGCGAGGGCGCACTGCCAGGATTCTGAAGATGAGATCCTGAATGGGCCCGGTTGGTTGCAGGATGAGATGAAACAGACTTATCGTGAACATCTTTCCGGTGAGGATGTTTTTTTCGAGGAGGACCTCAGATTCGCAACGTCGACAGGTAAACCATTTGGGGGACACTTCTCATTGGGAAGTGTCCCTTATGAACAGTAATTAAATGATTTTCCGATTTCTGACATCACTGAAACTGACCCTGACGCTGCTGCTCGGCCTCGCCTTCGTATCGATCTTCGGGACCGTTCTCAAGGTCGAGGCGAACCGGTTCGAAGGGTTCTACCAGGCCGGCTGGTTCCGTTTTTTGCTGTTGCTGCTGGCGCTCAATATCGCCGCCTGTACCTGGAAGACGCTGCGGCGCAACTTCGGCGACCGGCAGCGGTTTCTCGATCGGCTCGGTGATTGCGACGAAACAGCGGACGATCTCTCAACGGCTGAGCAGACGCTGCGCGCAAGCAAGTTCAAGGTTGAACGGCAGGGCGGGGTTCTGCTCGCCTCCCGGGGTCGAGTCGGACGTTGGGGGTCGACCATCGTTCATATCTCGCTGCTGATTGTCATGATCGGCGGCATCGCCGGCGAGTTCGGTTTTGTCGGCACCCAGTTCGTGCCGGAAGGGCAGGGCACGACGACCTGCTACGACTGGGACCTGGAGATGGACCGCCCGATCGGCTTCGAGCTGCGGGTCGATCGTTTCCGCCTCGAATACTATCCTATCGATCTCAAATTCGGTGTCTACAACCCGGAGACCCGGGAACTGATTCGCGAATACGTTACAACGGAAGGAGAGACGGTCGAGCTGCCGCTGGAAGGTCTGAGCGCCGAGGTGGTCGACTTCGAACCGTTCGACAAGGCGTTGACCCTTGATCTGTATCGTAATGGGCAGAAGATCGGCTCCTACCGATCGCTGCCGGGGGACAGCAAAGAACAGCAGCCACCGAGTTTTCTCGATCAGTTTTTCGTGATCAAGCCTATGGGATTTCGCGATCCGATGATCCGCCAGTTTCTGGCTGACGTGTCGGTCCTCGAGAATGGCGAAGTGAAGATTGATAAACAGCGTATGATGATTAATCATCCCCTCGATTACAAAGGGGTCCGGGTCTTTATCACAGCCCACAACCAGGACGAGTTCGGTTTCTGGTCTGTCGGGTTCCAGTTTACCCATGACCCGGGTGAGTGGCTGGTCTGGACCGGGTCAATTTTGCTGGTGCTCGGTCTGCTCTGCGCTTTCGCAATCCGCTACCGGGTCGTCGGAGTCATATCGAAGAACGGACAGATAAAAATCGAACCGCTGGTCGGGATGAACAACCCGTACGGGGAAGAGCTGCTGGCCAGACTGGGAGAAAAAAATGCAACTGACGATTAACGATCACACCATAAGCTACGATGATTTCGGCGAGGGCCCGGCCCTGCTGTTGATCCATGGGTTCCCGCTGTCGCGCCAGATGTGGCGGCCGCAGGTCGAGCCGCTGGTCGATGCCGGATACCGGGTCATCGTGCCCGACCTGCGCGGCTTCGGCGAGTCGGAAGGGGGCGGGGTGGTCCAGATGGGCGACTTTGCCGATGATCTGATCCATCTGCTCGATTATCTCGGCGTCAACCATGCGATCGTTGGTGGTATGTCGATGGGTGGTTACGTCATGCTCAACCTGCTCGAACGCTATCCACAACGTTTCCTCGGCGCGATGTTCCTGGTAACCCGGGCCGCTTCCGATGACGCGGCGGGGAAGCAGAAGCGCAGCGATATGATCGACGCTGTGCAGTCGGGTCGCGTTGAGATTGTGGCAGACACTTTCTCCGGACTGCTGTTCGCCGAAGCGACCATGGATGAACAACCCCGGCTGATCAAAGAGGTGCAGAAGATCATGGAGACGGCGAGCCCGCAGGGGATCGTCGGCGGTCTGCTGGCGATGCGGGAACGACGTGATTACGTTGAAAGTCTCGAGCAGTTCGGGATGCCGACGCTGGTGATCGGGGCCGACCAGGACAAGGCGATGCCGCTCGAGCATTACGACGCCCTCATGGGCGGCCTGCCGCAGGTCGAGGGGACGGTGATCGTTGGCGCCGGGCACATGGTCAACATGGAAAAACCGGCACTGTTCAATAGCGCGATTCTTCGCTTCCTCGAAAAGTATTAATTAATATCTTTGAGCAAAAAGCAATTTAACGCAGAGACGCAAAGGCGCAGAGAAAAACCGGGTTAAAAGTAAAGGTTAAAGGCTAAAGGCAATATTATAAAGATTATTTGCCTGTCCCAGATACAAAGCGGGGTTAAGTCTTTTCAGAATGTTGATTCTCTCTGCGTCTCCGCGCCTTTGCGTTAAAATTAGAACTTTTTTTTGGTTGTTTCGCCCGATTGAAATAGAAAGACATTGATGAAAACAGCATTGCTGATTCTCTTCGTACTGGTGCTGCTGGTGCGATTTTTTCTGCGCCAGGTCAATATCAGGCACCTGCGTCGTCACGGGCACGAGGTGCCGGCCGGTTTCGAAAAGGTTATTGACGCCGAAACCCTGGGCAAGACATCCGATTACACCCTGGCCAAGGATCGCGTCGAGGCGGTCGAATCTCTTTTCGGGGCGGCGCTGACGGCGCTGTTCGTCTTTACCGGCATCTTCCCCTGGTATGATCGACTAGTGATTGCCTGGAGTGATTCTTTTATTCTACAGGGGCTCTTTTACTTCCTGCTGCTCGGCCTTGTACAGGGGCTTCTCGGAATCCCGTTCAGCCTCTACCGCAACTTCGTACTCGAAGAGAAGTTCGGCTTCAATACCATGACCTTCAGGCTCTGGTTGGCCGACCTGGTCAAGGGGGCTTTTATCTCCCTGGTGCTCGCTGTTCTCCTGATGTCCGGGGTGTTTGCACTGGTATTCTACCTGCCGCAATGGTGGTGGCTGCTGGTCTGGATTTTCGTCGGATTGGTGACCCTGTTTCTGATGTACCTCTCGCCCTATGTGATCGAACCGCTCTTCTTCAAGTTCGAACCGGTGCAGAAGGAGGGGCTGGAAGAAGGGGTGCGGGCGATGGCGGAGAAGGCGGGGCTGCGGATCAGCAAAATCCAGCAGGTCGATGCTTCGCGACGCAGCCGCCACGGCAACGCCTACTTTACCGGGATCGGCCGGGTCAAGCGGATCGTGCTGTTCGATACCCTGCTCGAGAAGCTGTCGAACAATGAGGCTCTGGCGGTGCTGGCGCACGAGATTGGCCATTGGAAGAAGGGGCAT